>SXIZ01000082.1 GCA_005779525.1 Methylococcaceae bacterium | reverse complement strand
GCACCCACCACGGAACACCTTTGCTTCACTGTCAATTATCTCCACTTCGCACATTAGATTTACACTTCTCCCTCTGGAGAAAAGCCGGGGAAGATAGCCAAAACTCCCCCAATTTTAGGCCAACAATTATTTACGCTCTTTGAGCAAATCGCGAATTTCGGCTAATAAAACTTCTTGTGCAGGCGGCGCAGCTGGTTCCGCAGGAGCCTCTGCCTCAGTGCGTTTAAGTTTATTTAAAATATTGACCATGTTAAAAATTGCAAAGGCAATAATCAGGAAATCTACGATTGATTGAATAAATTTACCGTAGGCAATCACGACCGCTGGCGCATCACCTGCAGCCTCTTTAATGATATATGCCAGATTAGAGAAATCTACCCCACCCAATAACACGCCAATAGGTGGCATAATGACATCACCTACTAAAGAGGTAATGATTTTGCCAAAGGCTGCTCCGATAATAATACCTACAGCCATGTCAACCGCATTGCCTTTAACAGCAAATTCTTTAAATTCTTTTAATATGCTCATGTAATATTTCCCAATAATAGTTTTAAGCGTTTAAAAATTTTAGGTAAAAAAAAGACAACCTGAGATGGTTAGTTAGTTTTTACTCGGCAAATATATCAGTTTGCCTTCTGGATGTTAATTATTTTTTACTAAATTATATGAATTTAGTTGAGGTTTAGTAGTTATGATCATGATTGGTAAGATAAATAAATTAAAAGTCACCGAGCGAACCGCAGAAGGTGCGCTACTAACAGCAGAGGACCATAGCAGCGTATTTTTACCTGAATCCTCAGTACCTGAAGTTTGTGCACTAGGCGACTCTCTAGAGGTATTTGTTTACCTTAACCATGACAAACAGCTGCAGGCCACAACCCAAAATGCTTTTGCGCAAGTTGATGAAATCGCGTACTTAAAAGTGGTTGCCACGACCGCAGCCGGGGTATTTTTAGACTGGGGATTACCTAAAGATTTGCTCGCACCTTTTAACCTGCAACGACAAAAACTGGAATTAGGGCGAAGTTATTTAGTTAAAGTGCTATACGATGAACAGTATGGTATTTATGCAACACCTAAAATAGAAGCTTATCTCAATTATGAAGCGTTTTATTTACGCGAAGGCCAAGCGGTGGAGTTATTAATTGCAGAAAAAACCGAAAATGGCTTTAAGGCCATTATCAATCACACCCACTGGGGAATGCTTTACCATAATGAAATCTTTCAACCGCTGAGGAAAGGTCAAAAAATTCCCGGGTACATCAAACGCATACGCGAAGATGATCGTCGCATCGATTTAAGTCTCTATCCAGCGGGATACGCAAAAGTCGAAGGCATTACTGGCGAGATCATTGAAAAATTACACCAATACGCTGGCTATCTGCCTTTAAGCGATAAAAGTTCGCCAGAAGACATTTATGCACAATTTGGGGTGAGTAAAAAAGTATTTAAACAAGCGATTGGGGCGTTATATAAGCAACGCCTAATCGAGATTGAGCCTGAAGGTATTCGCTTACTAAAGAAGTAAATTACGCTATTGCCTTCTGGAGAGCACAAACGTGTGGGACAAATAAATTCCACACAAGGTTTTATGAGCTCACCTGAAAACTATTCTCAAGGATTTTGTTGCAGGTGGCTTAACTCTACAGGTAGTTTTTTATTTACCTGTAACAGCAATACTCATTGAGCCCCTAAAAGACGCATACAGACTATGTCGCAGCTAGCGCTCACGCTTTTTGACATGCTTTACCAGACGTTGACGCTTTTTCACTTGTCGTGCGGTTAACGAATTTTTATTGCCAGCAAACGGATTCTCGGGCGAACGGAATTCGATGCGTATTGGCGTACCGACTAACTTAAGTTTTTGACGGAAAAAATTCGCTAAATAACTGCGGTAAGAACCCGGAACTGCATCAGTTTGAATGCCATGGATGACTATCGTTGGCGGATTACGCCCACCTTGGTGCGCATACTTCAGCTTAATGCGTCGACCATTCACTAATGGCGGCTGATGCGTCGCCGTGGCTTCTTGTAACATGCTGCTTAAGGTTGAGGTCGACATATCGATCATCGCCGCATCATACAATTTATCGACCACATCGAATAATTTGCCCACGCCGCTGCCATGTAAGGCAGAAATCGGATGCTTTTCGGCAAAATCCAAAAAGGTCAACTTAACTTCCAACTGCCGTTTAATCAGATCTTTTTGCTCCGTGCTCAAGCCATCCCATTTGTTCATACCAATGATTAAAGCTCGCCCAGCCTCCAAAACTAGGCCAAGCAAATGCGCGTCTTGATCGGTCACGCCCTCACTCGCATCAATGACGTAAATGACGACATTCGCTTTTTCAATAGCCTGCAACGATTTGATCACGCTAAATTTTTCGACCACTAACGAAATCTTCGCACGTCTTCGCATACCTGCAGTATCAATCAAGGTAAACCGCTTGCCGTTACGCTCGAAGGGAATAAAAATACTATCGCGTGTCGTACCTGGCTCATCAAAAACGACCACTCGCTCCTCGCCTAACAAACGATTCACTAAAGTGGATTTACCCACATTAGGACGCCCTACGATAGCAATCGAAATACCTGGATCAATCTCCTCAGGCTCTTCAGCAGACTCGGGCACTAGGGCATCAATTCGCGCCAGCAATTCTTGTACACCACGCCCATGCGCGGCGGCAATTGCCACAGGCTCCCCCAACGCAAGGGTATAGAAATCATTTTTGACTAGATCAGGATTCAGGCCATCGACTTTATTAGTCACCAAGACTATCGGCTTACCCAACTTACGTAACTCTTCGGCAACAACTTCGTCCGAGGTATTAATTCCCGCACGCGCATCCACCATAAAGAATACAACATCGGCTTCTTCAAGCGCTATTTGCACTTGCTTTTTCGCAAACGTATCGACCCCTGCGGCGTCATCGGCAATACCCCCCGTGTCAACGACCAGACAATCACGATGCCCACGTTTGACTCGGCCATATTGGCGATCACGGGTTAAGCCAGGATAGTCAGCAACCAGCGCCTCACGACTGCGGGTTAAATAATTAAATAATGTAGATTTGCCGACATTTGGACGCCCAACCAGGGCTATTACAGGTAGCATTGAATTCTCACCGCGCTTTGAGGGCGGCTAAGCTGCCGTCCTTTGCATAGACATAAATAATGTCATCTTTAACTACTGGAGGGGCAACGATTGCATCCGAAGTCACTTGATAGCGACCCAACTGCCGGCCATCGTGCACAGACAACCAATGTACGTAACCTTCAAAATCCCCCACCACGACGTAACTTTCATAGGGTACTGCCGCGGTTAATTTACGTTGATGCAGTTCTTTTTGCTTCCATAGCGACGCACCATTGCCTTGATCCAGCTGCCAGACATCACCACTGGAATCACTCAGGTAAATATAACGACGATCTAAATGTAAAGCAGAATACACTGAAATATTTGAATTGCGCCAAGTGACTTCGCCCGTGCGCGCTAAGGCCGCACTAATACCACCTTGGTAGCTGGCAATGTACACAATACCATCAGAG
>SXIZ01000081.1 GCA_005779525.1 Methylococcaceae bacterium | reverse complement strand
TTTTAATTATGCAACTGAGCCATTATGGGCGCGTAATGGGGTCGGTAGTGCAGGTGCAGATTTTAATGAACTCAATCGCATTAACTATACAAACACCTTAAGTTCCATCACTAATATTGCCCCCTGTTTACCATCTTGCGAACCGGAAACCCCAATTTTTGAGGCGTCGGCGGGCGCTAACGTGCGTTTTCGTATTCTGCATCCGGGTGGTCATTCACGGCAGCATAGCTTTGTGCTACATGGGCATAATTGGGATTATCAGCCATGGCATAAAAACTCCACTGAATTGTTAGCTGACCCTGAGATGGCAATAGATAGTAGCAAACCCCTGACGGCCAGAATTGGTGCGGTTGGCGGCATTGGTCCTGGAAGACATCTGAATATTCTAACTACTGCGGGTGGCAAATGTGCATTGCCGGGCGATTATTTGTTTAGAGTGCAGGAACAATTCCAATTCCAAGGTGGTTTATGGGGAATTTTTAGAGTCAATCCTACTCCAGAAGGTGCAACATGTTAACAATTATTACTAATGCAACTGCAATACCGGGTATTGATTATGCTTGGAACGGATTACAACTTGGGATGGGTATTCATTTAGAATCCTTATTGTTGAATCCTACGCTAGCTATGAGTATTTCGGCTGAGGACTTTGCTGTATGTGCTGCAGTGCATCCAATTCAGTATCCTATTAATTTTCGACAGGCGGGAGAAAAAATGTTGCTCTCACCGAAAAAAGTGGGCGCTTGGCGTGGGGTAATTGCCTTGGAGTTTAGTCAGGCAGTGCAGGGTGCAGGTGCACAAATTGGGATTGTGGGTCTAGGCTCGCCTAGAAAATTTAAAGCCTTGGTGCGTGCTTATGATACTGCAGGCAAAGAATACAGTGTGGCTTGTGTGACGACTAGCACTAACAATATTGATGGTAGTGCATTATTTGTGGGCGCACTTAGTAATGGTCAGGGAGCGAAGCTCAAGCGTATTGAGTTTGATGCCGAGCCTATAATTGGCGGAAATGGCTTTAAAAAATTTGCCATCGGTACTTTGGTTTACCAAGTTTAGTCGAATGAAACCGTTATCTTGGCTGGTTTGGGTAATAGGTTTAGGGCTAGCGTGCGCAGCAATAGCGACGCAGGCGAGTGCACAGCAAGTCATCGTGCAAGATAATGTGCGCATAGCATTAAATTTAACTTCCCCGAAAGCCCAGTCTCAAGGCCAAAATCCTACCAACACTTTGCTCAATTTACAGTTTAGCGATGTCCAAACACGGCAACCGATAAATGTATTTAAGCCTAGAGTTTGGCTAGATTTACGTCGTTCCGAACAGGTTGCGGCCGAAACCAGTTGTGTTGCCAAAGCGCGGAGTTTTTTGAGCGGTCAGTTAGCAACGCGAGCGGATGTTGATTTAAATAGTTATTTACTTTTGACCCTAAACCAGGATAACAGCATTACCTTTATCGATCCGCAAGTATCATGGTCCAGTAGTAAATTAGCCGCGATTGTGCAATTGCCTTCCCAAGGCTTAGATTGGGTCTTAACCAGTGATGGTAAATGGTTATATGTCACCATGCCCAAGGCAGATGCCGTGGCGTTGATTGATGTTGCCGAACATCGATTATTGCAGACGATTGCGACTGGTGCGGGTAGTCAACCGACACGAATTGTCTTAGCGCCTGACGAGCAAACAGTGTGGGTCGGTTTGGATGGTGCTGAGGGCGTTGCGGTCATAAATACAGGTGCAGCCGAAGTTCATACTATTAAAACAGGTGCCGGGCGACATCAGTTGAGTTTTACACCAGATTCATTAACGGCACTGGTGACTAATACCCAGGGTAATAGTGTTTCGTTAATTGATGGCAAGCAATTAACGAAAAAGGCAGAGGTCGCGATTGCCAATACGCCTTTAGCATTAACGTGGTCGGTTAAAGCCGAACGCTTTTATGTCACAGCGCTTAATGACAGCCAACTCAGTGTTGTTGACCCTGTGGAGGCCAAGGTAGATGCACATATAGAGGTCGGACGGGGTACATCGACGATTGCCGCAGATCCTCAGGGGCGTTACGTGTGGGTTGTTAATCAGCTAGAGGCTAAAGTTTATGTCATCGATACCGCGATTAATCAAATCGTGGCGTTTGCTAAACTAAACGCAGAACCCGATCAAATCGCGTTTAGCCCTGAATATGCCTATTTTCGTAGCTTGGGTTCCGAAAAATTTACCTTGATTAATCGCAAGCAACTCGCGCATTTAGCTGTGCCAATGCAGGAATTGTCTGTCACCCAGATTCAAGCAGGAGAGCAGCCACCTGTAAAACAAGCCGATGCAATAGGCGTTGCTCAGATGTTAGCGGCTTTGCCAGACGGAAACGGCATGTTGGTGGCTAATGCCCCAGGAAAGACAATTTATTATTATGTGGAAGGCATGATGGTGCCAATGGGGACTTTGGACAATTATCGACGCGTGCCTATGGGATTAAAATTGCTAGATCGAAGTTTGCGTAAAATCGCACCCGGTAATTTTACCGCAGCGTTTGCGGTACCTAAATCCGGTAAGTATGATGTGGTTGTGCAGTTGGAACGGCCGACTACCAGCCAGTGTTTTACTGCGCAACTCAATGCTGTGCCTTCAGCAGCCACTGCTGAACATCAGCCCAAAATTAAAGTCAATTTTAGCCCTCCTTCGAGCTCATTTGCTGCCCAAGAAAGCGTCTGGTTGCGCTTTAGCTTAACTGAGGCCGTGTCAGGAAAGCCTATCAGCGGGGTGCGGGATGCAAGATTATTAGTTTTTGAGCCACCGGGATTATGGCAGAAACGTCAATGGTTACAGGATATGGGCGATGGTAATTATCAGACTGCTTTAATTTTTCCGTATGCCGGGACATTTAAGGTGCTGCTAGAGGCTAAATCTCAGGGGGTGGAATTTACACCCCAGTCCTCGACGAGTGTGACGGTAGGAGAACCGCGTAGTGCGCCATCCCACCATGATTGAGTGTATAGATAGCGTTACTTGGATCCAAGTGGATACCCTTCCTTAAGTTTCAGTTGTCATTACCTTGGCAAGCAGAGCTTTCTTCTCGAGGGAAAGTCTAAGGCTAGGTTGAAAATTGACTAACTAAGATAGCGGCATACGCTTGCGGTTTTCTATCCATGCATTGCCTAGTGTGTAATTTAATCTGTGGTAGTTGATTTCTACTAAAGACATGTAAACCCTTGGAGGGTAAACTCATGATGATACGTTATCTGTTATTTATTGTTATGCTTATGGTTTATCAGCAAAACTTTGCTAAACCAACAGAGGCAGAGCCCACAACCGCTTTTAATCTGATCGGATATATTCAATCGTTTACCTTGGACGAGCTAAATAATCCGCTGTCTGCCGCTAAAATGAACGTGAATGGTGTGACGGTCATCGTGCCTCAAAATCTTAAAATCGTCATGCCAGGCAGTTATTTAACCGCAAATGACATATTTCGAGGGGGGAAAGCGACGCAAGCATCGCCAGTCGCCACGGTCTCGTGTATTGCCTTGGACGACCGGGCTCACCCAAATTGCAAACAACAACCTGAATTTCCTTATACTGCAGAAATCGTCGGCAATATTGTCGGTAAAGAATTTATTGCCGGATTGATCACAATCGGGCAAATTCCCTTGCAGACCAGTTCAGGCTTTATAAAAAATATTTGTATTCAAGCGCCATTTACTGCGGATTCGGGATGTCTAAGAGAGGGAGAATTACTGATTGGACCCGCTGAAGCTAATCCCACAGTGACTGCCCATATACGTTTGAATGATCCCGCGGTAAATGCGCAAGGTGGGCGTTATGGTAAAGCGTCATTGGCTGAGCAGGATAATCGCTTTAAGGCTGATCAAAATAATCCAACCATACACGCGGCTACGGGTTATCCGGTATGTATACCGCGTATAGAGAATGATCCCTTGTGCCCTAAAAAAAACCGACAAGGTAATCGCTTTACCATAGGTCAAGTCAAGGCTACTAATGTTAATGGTATCGAGGTCATAGGAGCTGAACCTTGTCCCACTTGCGATCCCAGCGCTATGGTCCCGTTAAGACTCGGCGACTTTGTGACTTATACGGGTACTATGCAACGCGATGCTAAAGGACTTTACGTTTCCGTCTCTGCATTAGAAGCTGACATTGGTGTGTACACTTCGCCTGGAAAAAATCCCGCCTATGTGTTTATTGAGGAAACTCTTTTAGGGACTGGGGGCACACGCTTTGATAAGCTTGATCAAGAAGCTGGCCCGGGTAAAGTCTTGCCAGGGCAGAATTTTGTAACGCGTTTTCGGATTGTAGGTTTTACCACCGATCCGAGTCGAGTGGTCAAAGTATTTGCTTTAGATAGTGGGCAGCCACCGCGCTTATTAAGTTCTATTGAGCCGGAAATCAATGCGCCTATAGGTCGCTTTAGAGTCACTGAGGGTCAACAGTCGTTTATGCCGCCGCCACGTGAAATCCGCGCGGAGATTACAGGTATTTGGGATAATGAAGGGACGCGCATTGCGGCAGAACCTGAAAAAAGTGCAAATGGCTTGATTTTTGGCCGCTATGATGCGCCAGTAGCTGAATATATTTTCCCAGAAGGACGGGTTTTTGGTGCCAAAACACCCGAGCCAGGATTGATTCCAGCTAATTTTGAAGACCTGTGCTTTTTATCTAAAGGGTCTGGGCAATTGGATACCTTGGATCGTAACCCAACTGACAGTACTACGTTTCCTGTCGTGGGTCGCTTAAACCCTTGGCCGCATTCAGAAAGGCAGCCCTTTCAGACTTCCCCGAGCACCTCGCTGCACCAACCACCGGGCGGGTTTTGTAAGTAGCCTTTGGGTGGGCATAAAATCGCCTGCATTTACCCTTGTGTAGAGAGCGGGTTTTGCAGGCGAAAATAGAGGTATGAATTTTCTAGTGTGGACTACTGTATGCGTTTTTGTTTACTGTTGTTATGTTTTATTCTTTCAAAGAGTATCTGTGCACAAAGTTATGCGAGTAATCCTGCCGATGTTGATCTACAGCAATTAAATGTCGCAGTGATTAATCAACACGGACAGCCGCTTAATTTTTATGAAGATTTAATTAAAGCTAAACGAGTGGCGATTAACTTTGTATTTACCCAATGCCTTACCAGTTGTCCATTGTCCGTAGCCATATTTCGCCAAGTGCAAGTTAAGTTGGCCAAGCAAGCGATTAGTTTGATCAGTATCAGTGTTGACCCTAGTCATGACACGCCTGAAAGTTTATTGAAATTAAGCCAAAAATTTCATGCGCAAGCACCATGGGATTTTATAACTGGGGACCCCGTTGTGATTACCCAGCTTTTAAAAACCTTGGGGAGCTATACTGCGGATAAAAATGCGCATTCCAATATGGTGCTTATCAGCCAGGCCGATGGGCGGCAATGGACTAAGTTGTATGGTTTCCCGCAGCCCAAAGCCATTATTACAGCGCTGACGGCTACTCCTGATCAGAAGTTCTGAAGCAGTAGAATAGCTAAACTATGAATATCCGCCTAACGGACTGATGCAAGAATTGCAACCATAATTAACGACTTTGGGAAACATTTTTCAATTAAATAGCCACGTATTGCTGGGGCGTTGCTGGTTTATGCTCTTGCTGATTATTGGGAATTGGATGGCCGCAGTGGATGCACATTCCCAGGATGCCGAATTGTTACTCGGACGCAGCATTTATCATAAAGGCACGGATGCTTCGGGGTCGCTTATTCGAGCGCAGCTAGCATTAACCGGGCAAGTCTTTCCGGCTACAGAATTTGCGTGCGTGAATTGCCATGGTGTAGACGGTGAAGCAGGCCAAGAAGGTGAAGTTAGCATACCAGCAATTAATGCACCGCAATTATTGGCACGTAACTCGGCGTCCAGTGTATTAAAAGTGATTACGCAAGGGCTAAATAATCGGCAGCAGGCCATTTCTCCTGCTATGCCTCGATATACACTATCGCGCGCACAAGGCCAGGCATTATTACGTTATCTAAGTATATTAGGTTCTGCGGAAGATCTTGATCCAGGGGTCACGGATTCTGAAGTCCATTTTGCAACCTTGCTACCCCTCACCGGGAAACTTTCAGCAAGAGGGCAGGCCCTGCAATCGACATTAGCGACTTGTATTGCCAGAGTTAATCGCCAAGGTTTAATTTATGGCCGTAAATTAGTGTTAGATGTCATAGATTACCAAAGTTCTCCCGAACAATTAGTCGCAGCGAGTAAGCGATTATTGTTGGCAGGGAGGAGCTTTGCGCTGCTTTCGGGGGATGTTCCAGAGGATAATGTCAAGTTCTATACCTTTTGGGAGCAGACTAGAACTCCTGTTATTGCGCCGTTAACCTTCAACCCCCAACCTCACGCTGCAGATTCGTTTTTTTATTTTTTGCCTTCCTGGGCTGACCAAGCCCGTGCGTTGCTCGATTATTGGCTGGATTATCGTCCGCAGGCCAGGAGGACTTTACCAAAGCTGATCGTAGTGTATGACGAACGAATTAATACCACTAAACTGGTGACGAGTGCTTTAGCGCAACAAATACAACGCCAGCATTTACCTAAGTCTACAATTAGTTTTATTTCTTTAGCGGCAAAGCTCGGCGCAGGTGAGCAGCAGGAGTTAACCAACGCTGAGGCGATTTTCTTTGTTGCTGAAGCTGACGCGATTAAAACCTTTATTGCGCAGCAACCTGAGCTATCGGAAAAGATATGGTTAGGACTGCTGGACATGTTAGGTCCAAATTTTGCGAAGCTTAGTCGCAATAGCCTATGGATCTCACCATTCTTGGAAAATCATGTTGGGGAGCAGGATGTCGCTTGTGCCGCAGTCGATTTTGCAGTTGCAGGCCTAAAGGTCGCAGGTAAGCATTTACGTCAAGCACATTTTTTAAAAGCGTTAACGCAGTTAGAGTCATTTGCAGTTAAATCTATGCCAGCTTTTAAATTTGATGCTAATCAAAGAGTCGGTGCGCGTGGTGGGTTTATATCTATTTGGGATGCAACAACACTAACATTTCGGCAAGTTAATGACTGGATCATGCCTTTAGAAACCGAAATTAAGCGCTAAAGTTTAAGTAAGTAATGTTTCATTTTGATACATAGAGCCTACTCAATAAATATAAAAAATTGCTTCAAAATACTTATCTGGATATTTTTAGTATAGATAGTCCAGGAGAATTGACACTTTTCATCAAAGTCCGTGCACTGATAATACGAATTTTTAGCTCAAATGAACTCACGATAGCGGCATTTGATTGGTCGTTGGGCAACGTCCTGGATAAAACAATCGATAGGTCAAGTTAAGTCGTAGTATCTCTGAGACTTCTGGACAATTTACATTCCTGAAAAATTAAAAAATTATAATTATAAATCAGATAATTAAATTTTGAAAAATGGCAATTTTTCAGTTATGCAGAGGTCTTTAACAGCAAATTTGCCATGAGTCATCGGTGTCCTTGTTCGCTGCCGGAGAGAGTGGGGAATGTGTATTCTGGCAGCACCCAAAAATATAAAGGCCTGCAGTTCCAAGGGACTGCAGGCCTAGTTAAAAGCTTGCTAATTTATTCGGGTGAATAATTTTACAATTTTGTGATCACTAGTGAATTGATCTTATTATCCATCAACAGTGATAATGTTGCTTGGTTGCTGGTGTAAGTAGAACACGTAGGTAACAGGCCAGAGGTACAAGCTTTAACGCTATAACCCGTCGCAACTTGGATGGAGCTTATTTTGTTAGTGCCAACAATGTTTAAGTTGCTCGCATTAAATGTCCCTACAGTAAATTGCTGTTTAATTCCTGTATAGTTTGCATTTTGATAGGCGGTTACAGGTAAGGCTGAGGCAGTTGGGGTAATTTGTAAATAGGAAATTTTATTCGCTAGAGTACCCACATTCGCTGTATTTGCAGTATAAATACTGCAAATACCCAGTCCTCCTGTGTTTTCGCAGGCTTTAACCGCATAATTGGCAGCAACTTTTAAAGAGTTGATTTTATCGTTGCCGACAATATTAAACTGGTTAGTCGGGGATACATCGTAAGTACCCGCATTAAAGCCTTGGTTAATGCCTAGATAGTTGGTTTGTTGATACGCGGTCACTAAAGCGGGTGGTGGTAGAACTAATTCAACTGCATATTGCCCCAATTTAGCAAAGCTGATGCTGCGGGTGTTTTGGTTGCTGGTTACTACGGCGCCAGCATCTGCACCCGTTGCTATGTTGGTCGCTTTGACAGTATAGCCCTGGCTAACGGCTGAGGCACTCAGCAAGATGTTAACTGTGCCTTCACCTTCAAAGCTGAAGTTCAATTTATTCCCATCACCACTCGCTGTGATTAAGCGGGCACGCATCGGTAAGCTGGTGATATGTGTGTCAGTCCCAGACGTTGTGCCTATTTGCATGGCAAAATTACCACCTGCATCAGGTAAAAATACTTGCTTGTCGTTATAGGCATACCAGCCAGTGACCCCCTGAATTTTTTGCCCAGCCGTCAAACTCGGGGATAAGGAAAATTTACCGACATTTGCACTATTAACTTGTGCTGTTAAGACATTACCAGTGCGGTTGACTAAGGTTTTAGCTTGGCGGAAAGTCGTAATCCGTTGAGCCAGATCGGCTACGGTTACAAATTCTGAATCCACAGCTTTAGCGGTTGCTAGTGTGCCTGTCATCATGGTGTCAGAATACAGGTTAGAGCCTTTAGTCGTTGTGTCTATAGTGGCTGCATAATCATGCCACGCCCAGTGGATAATGGGTTGCGAGGCATGACTCATCAAGCGGGTAATTTCAGCTTGCCAGTAGCTAGTGGCTTGACTAGGCGTTAATTTAGTTAAGGATGTTGGGCTGGTGCTCGTAGGTACACCATACTGGTTACGTGGCAAAACTCCGAATTCGATCATGGTAAAGTCGAAAGTCATGTTCGGAGCGAAGTAGACTTTGGTGCTCTCAGGTGTTTGGTAACCAAAGGCACTGGGAAAACCCGATCCAATACCCGTCCAGCCACCGCTTAAGTAATCTAAGTATTGGATAAGATTATTTGAAGTGGCGATGGTTTCAGGCATACCTGGCACGGCAGAGCCTCTCACGAGTTGGTTGCGCCATGTGGGACCTAATTGTTTCAGGATCTCATTCATGGACTGGTTAAATTCAAAATCAGTTTGCGCTGAGGTCAAGATATTGGTGTCATGTGGATGCGTCCAAGAGTGCGTTCCAATTTCATTGTCAAGTTCAATATATTTTTTATATAAAGGTCCAGAAATGGCCCACTCGGTATATTCCCCATTGGCTACATCGTTACCGATATCGATGTAATATGAACCAACAAAGTTATAATCGGTTTTCCATTTAGCGAGTTTGGGGAGTAATGCAACTTCTGTGTCATTTAACAAGTCACGTTCCATTGCAACATCCATATCATTTCGCGATACGAATAGATTGCTATTGCGTCCCATCTTGAGCGCAACTGGAGTTTCGGTGCCGTAAACTACCCATTGAATGGCTTGCCAAGCTAAAGCAGTATCCCCTAAAAGATTAGTTGATGCAAAGTGTACATTGCGACCCCCTGACATACCGACTGGTTGCACAGCTGGTGGGGTGGCTTTAGTAGTGGTGGCAATGACCCCAGGTACCTTACCAATACCGCTAATCGTTTGGAAAGCGGGATAGGTGGCCGCTTGACCTGTGACGGGTTGGAAATAGGAGGTAAATCCCGCTGGATAGGAGATAATTGTTTCATTAGTAGCGTAGTTAATATTCGGGTTCTGCACATCGCCAGCTACCACATCAATATTGGATGCTGCGGCCGTGCCCCCTGCTCTTGAAATGCCCAATAATTGCTGCATGTTTTTGTAGGCACTCGGGAGGGCCGTGTTTAATTCATCACTGGTCAGCCAGTTATCTGCGGTAATAATGCCTAACCCGGTCCCGGTAGGGTTTTTATAGATTGCCGAATATAGGGTATTACGAATCGCTTCATTTTTACTGGCGGTAATGTTCGCACCATAGGGGAATATGAGCGCGTCATAATTCACTAATTTATTGAGGTTAGTGAGATCATCTTCTGTCAGTAAATCAAAACTAATCCCAGCCATCATTGCATGATGTTGCAACGCCATATACAGTTGCGAGTAAGCTGTCTCCGCATAAAAGTTATTTTTGCTAGGCAAGCTATAAACAATACCGACGCGTTTACTGCTATCCGTCCTGCTAGGGAAGGCCGCAGACGCGGCCGTGTTGATCGTAAATTGAATTTGTCCACTAAAGTCCGCAGGTAAGAAGATCTTGTCATTGATATCACTGTAGATATTGATAGCATGCGGTGCTGAGTTGGCAGGGAGCGCAATGCTAGTCGCAGGTACGACAATTTCAATGATGTTTTTAGTGGGATTGTAAGCGTAATCTAAGGGCGCTAACCAGCCACCCGCTTGGTTGTAGAGATGTGCCGCTGAATCAGTGTAAATATTGACGTAAAAATCCGCGCCGCCTAATACGTTTTTACTGCCAGTCGCGGTATTCTGATCGGCATTAATATAAAATGTAGTATCTGGTTGGATAGCAACGGCAGGGGATTTTAAGGCGAAAACATACACCGCTGGTGTCGTCTGCGTGGCATTGATAAATTTGCCATACAGTTCTATGGGATCAGCTAGATAAGGCGGTTTGTCGATCGGGAAATTGATGCGATCATTTGAGCTCCATTCTGCAAGGTCACCGTCGACGGTCACTGTGCCGTATACCGTACCTGCAGCCTCAGCACTAGGAATTAAAAAATCGACCACAGGCGTAAGTAATGCCAATAAACGATCACTCAGCACATCACTCGCACTCGAATGTTCTGGCTTAAATTTTACACCCTGCGGCGGCGCCGGGAATTTTGGGAGTGTAATCTGTTTATTTTTTAGTAATTCATTAATCGAAACAGTATTTTTTTGTTTTTCCTGCTCTTGTTTCAATTTAATTTGTTGCTTTTTATCCCATTTTTCTTTCAGGACTCTGATCGAAGATTGTGCAGCTTTAGCAGCATTGTAGTCATTGACGTATTCTGCCGCTGCGGAATCTTTGGAACTTTCGGCAAAGGCAATACCGCTTAAACTTGCACTCACTAATACAATAAGCGTCGATTTCATACAGCGGGTATATAAAGTCGGAAATGGAAATTGTTTTATCATCTTGGGTGCCTTAATTAAATCGATATTCAAAGGGTTCAACTATTTTAACATTTTTAAAATACAATTTTTGCTAGTTTATGTGAATATCACTAGCCAATTTGTGATTTAAGTTACTGTAAAATATTAATAATGTATGATCTACATTTTAAGCTAAGCTGAAATATTTATGCGCAAAAGCTTGTTTGTTAGACTCGGGCTTTGGCTAAAAACTGCAACCGTCTAGATTAGGATGGTTATGCGCAGGGTGTACTCCAAAAATAATTCATTTAAACTAAAGTATAGAGTGCCGGAATAAAGTTTTAGTTCAGGATTTCCTTGGCAATAATAAGACTGAGAGCCTAATCACAGATTTGCAGAGTTATTGTGATCGCCTACTCATATTTTATTCTGATGTTGCCTAAAACTTTGGCAGTCGATGCTATGCCTGTTTACGCTTGTCGTAGTCAACAAAATCCGCTAGTGTACTGATCTCAAAACAATATACCCTGTTAAATCTATGTATGATTCTGCAATTGCGCAATTTTTTGCACAGCGTAAAAGCTGGTTAGAACAACTCGGCAGTGCCGAAGTCTTGCTGAAATTATTTTCCTTGCTAGATCAAAGTGGCTTTTATGTGCTGAATCATAATCAAACCGTGATTTTTTGGAGTAGCGGTGCCTCGGCTTTGTCTGGATACTCTGTAACGGATGTCATAGACAAACCTAGTTTAAGGGGGTTAGAGATTAGCCCTGAACGTCCTACTGTTGAAAAAAGTGCCAGTTCGCTTCCGATGCAAGGGTCTTTGCAGCGTTTAAGTTTTTTAAAAAGTGGCTTACCCTTATTTACCTCGCAGGGTGAGTTCGCGGGTGGGGTAGGCGTACTTCAGGTCAACGTACCGGGGGAGCCTCTGGCGCAAAAAACGCCCACGCAGGCGCCTGAAACTATGCATAATTTCCAGGGGATTTTAAGTCGCTCACCTGCTATGCAAGCGGTATTTCAGATTATTGAAAATGCCGCAGAAACAACGGCGACCGTCTTAGTCCGCGGTGAAAGTGGGGCAGGTAAAGAGTTAGTGGCAAGGGCGATTCATCATCTTAGTGCGCGTCGCCAGCAGCCATTTTTAGCGATTAATTGTGCGGCACTTTCCAGTAATCTGTTAGAAAGCGAGCTGTTT
>SXIZ01000080.1 GCA_005779525.1 Methylococcaceae bacterium | reverse complement strand
ACTATGTTGCGCAGGATCGGCATAGCGCAGATCGCCATTGGGTGCAGGCGGAATGCCGGAAGGCTGATACGCAGAATATTGGGTATTCACCGAATAGCCCTCAGGCGTAACTGCACCATCTAATAATTTAGGCGGGCCTTCCAGTGCTGACGCCGGGGAATCTGGTTTACGTTCTAAAAAGCCTTGGGCAGTGGGATGCGCACGGAGTTTTTGAGGCGCATCTGGATCCGTTGGTGTACAAGCACAAATCAACCACTGATGATTCAAATAAGATCCTCCGAATGCGCCCATAAAAAAATTATCTGCCAGGGTAAATTCCTTCGCCCACTGCCAGAGCGGCAATTTAGAACCGTCGTAATAGCCCATCACCAAACCACCCGCATCCGAAATCGCCGCGAATTTATTATTCAATCCACCGTTAATTTGTTCTTGATTTTGATAAAAACGATGCACTAAATCCCGAGTCACCGCTGATAGCGGTAAATTATACTGTGGACTATCTAATTGAAACGGTGCGTTAGGTAACGTTAGCTTAAAGGGTGATTCACGCTCCTTGGTTGGCCAAATCGGGGGAAGCTGCGCTAACGCTTTACCGTTATGATCGATTTGTGTAGAGGCTTGGATACTGGCTTGATGAACCCCATTGGCTCCCGGAAACAGGCCGTAGAGATTATCAAAACTCCGATTCTCAGCATAAATCACCACGATATGCTGAATCGCATTTAATTCTGCCTGCGAATCGGTAGCCACGCTAGGCGAGCTACTACAGCCAGTCAAACAAGCTAAACCTAGGGTAAAGCCCAATTTAGGTAAAAATTGTCGGTACATAAAATCATCCTGATGAAAGCAGAAAGCGCTATCTTAGCTTAGCTGGGTTAATATTGGCAGGGGCTGTAGACAGTTAAATAACGGGTACCGAGTCTATCAAGATTTAGTGGATAAAAATTTAACAGTGGTGCCTTGTTTAGTAAGGCTCGCTAGGCATGAGATTAATTTCTAAAACGTTTTACCTCAGAAGTGTCGCGTAGCCTGCCTAACTACGACTCTGTAAGTGAGGTTTGATAGACATTAGGCAGCCTACGCTGCCTAATAAGCAACTTTCACAAACTCCACTCAACAGTGAGCAAAGGCTTAGTGTAATACACAGCCTATTAAACGTGATCAACAAGCACCCTTAGACCACATCGGCTAAATTGCCCTTAGCCTCCAGCCATTCTTTTCGGTCCAAGGAACGCTTTTTGGCTAAGAGCAAATCCAGCTGCACCCTGGTTTCGTCGCCCTCATCGATGGTTAATTGCACCAATCTACGGGTGTCGGGATTCATAGTGGTTTCGCGCAACTGGCTAGGATTCATTTCGCCTAAGCCTTTAAAGCGCTGCACGTTGATCTGGCCTTTTAGCTTTTCAACTTTAATACGATCTAACACTCCTTGGCGCTCTGATTCGTCTAAAGCATAAAACACCGATTTGCCCACATCTATACGGTACAGTGGCGGCATGGCTACGAAAACATGGCCAGCAGCGACGAGCGCGTGGAAATGTTGATAAAACAATGCACAAATTAAGGTCGCAATATGATTACCATCAGAATCGGCATCCGCTAAAATACAAATTTTGCCATAACGTAGCGATTCTAAATTAGTTGAACCAGGATCGATACCCAAGGCTACCGCGATATCGTGTACCTCTTGCGAAGCCATAATCTGGTTTTGATCCACTTCCCAGGTATTTAAAATTTTACCGCGTAACGGCATAATCGCTTGAAATTCGCGGTCACGCGCCTGTTTCGCTGAGCCCCCCGCCGAATCCCCTTCCACTAAAAACAACTCGGTACGCGAAAGATCTTGCGCAGAACAATCTGCCAACTTACCCGGTAGTGCAGGACCCGCCGAGATTTTCTTACGGATGATTTTTTTGCTGGACTTTAAGCGTTTTTGCGCACTGTTAATAATAATCTCGGCAATTTTCTCACCTTCAGCCGGATGCTGATTCAACCACAAGCTGAACGCATCTTTAGACACCCCAGAGACAAATGCTACGCACTCGCGCGAACTTAAGCGCTCTTTGGTTTGTCCCGAAAACTGCGGATCTTCTAGTTTGACCGAAAGCACATAATGGCAACTTTCCCAAATATCTTCTGGTGCAACTTTGACCCCGCGCGGCAACAGATTGCGAATATCGCAAAACTCGCGCATCGCCTCCGTTAAACCTGCACGTAGGCCGTTGACGTGTGTGCCACCTTGCGCCGTCGGCACTAGATTGACGTAGCTTTCAGCGATATTTTCCGGCAGTACATCATTGGTCCACACGATGCCCCACTGCACGGCTTCGTGCGTACCCGCCATTTCCCCCATAAACGGAGCTTCTGGATAGTATTCAATCTCGCCAATTCTATCGAGCAAGTATTCTTTTAAACCGTCTTGATAACACCAGTCCCACTGTTCTTCGGTTAATTCCGACTGTAAGGCAATGTGCAGGCCAGGACATAACACTGCTTTGGCGCGTAAAACATGTTTCAAGCGATTGACCGAGACCTTGCTGGAATCAAAGTATTTTTCATTTGGCCAAAAGCGAATCGCCGTCCCCGTATTTTGCTTACCTACCGTGCCAACTTCTAATAGCTCGGATTGCTTTTCGCCATCGGCATATTGCATTTGATAAACTTTGCCGTTACGTTTTACTTCAATTTCCAAGCGTGCCGACAACGCATTCACCACCGAAACACCCACACCGTGTAACCCACCTGAAAATTGATAATTTTTATTGGAAAATTTTCCGCCCGCATGTAATTGCGTCAAAATAACTTCGACGCCCGGAACCCCTTGCTCTGGATGAATATCAACTGGCATCCCGCGACCATTATCGGTCACCTGAATCGATCCATCTTTATAGAGCACGACGGCAATGCTATTCGCATGCCCGGCTAAAGCTTCATCGACACTGTTATCGACCACTTCTTGCACCAAATGATTAGGACGCGTAGTATCCGTATACATTCCCGGACGCTTGCGCACGGGTTCCAGGCCACTTAAAACTTCAATCGCCGAAGCGTTGTAATCATTACTCATAGCAAACAGTAAAACCTTTAAATCTAAGGGTTAAAAAATTCTTCTGATGATGGCAAGTCCACATAGCGTGAGGATTGCGCTTATTACTGACATACTACCTGAATTTCTTGCGTATTTAGAAGCATCCTTTAAAAATTTCATGTTCAGGCAAATTTTTCGAAGATTTTGGGTAACATATCACATAAGTTTTTTGACATTTTTGCTACACTCACGGCAATCTTGATTTACGAGCACACGCCATGATCAATTCCAAATTTCTATTTTTCTGCAGCCTACTTCTGTCGATTTTTAGCAGCGGCGTGTTAGCCGACTATACCAAAGTGTCAAATAGTGGCACGGCCCTTTCCAAGCTAGCGCAACCCGGAACGGCGGCCAACAGTTGGGGCTGTGTTTACGATAGTAAGAGCAAGCTCATCTGGGAACTTAAAAGCGATAATAACGATTTTCGTGATCGGCAATGGACCTATTCTTGGTTTAAGAGTTCGCCAAGCTTCACCGGCGATATCGCTGGCGTCGCTAATGCGGGTAATTGCTATGATCAACAAAACTGCGATACCGAAAAATACGTGCAATACATTAATGCCCAGGGCTTATGTGGCGCTAAAGATTGGCGCCTTCCGACATTAAGTGAATTGCAATCCTTACTGAATACCGCAACAACTCCGGCAATTGATCCTGTTTATTTTCCTGATGTCAGTGCGACGCGTTCAGGTATTCAAGGATTTTGGAGCAGCACCACAGCTAGCCCTGCTACAAATTCAGCATACTACGTGGCTTTTGAAACTGGCTTAACTTTAACGGATCTTAAACCCAAATTACATCGCATCCGCTTAGTACGCGATGCGCTCACATTTAACGCAACGTTACCTATTACGAATACTCTGGCAAATAATATACAAGATACCCTACTGGATCAGTTTAACTTTAGTCATCGTGGGGAAAGCAGTAATAACCTAAGCTATGTTAAAACCCCTATCGGGATTGGTGCCCGCTTTAGTCAAGCAAAAAATTCGCGGATTGAGTATGCAGGCGAAGATTTGCCCACCTCTGGCACAATTGAATTTTTAGTCCGCGTGCAATCGGCCTATCGTAGCGATGTTTCAAGTAATGAAGCCTGTGCGCAATTAATGATTAGTCGGCGTACCCGCTTTAACGTTTGTAAAAGTGGATTAGTGTCTATGGCTTTAATCCCGATCAATGCCAAAAATGCGACTACCTTTACCGCCCCCAAAACCCGTTTTCGCTTTAATGAATGGCATTTACTCAGCTTTAGTTATGGGCAAAAAACTGGCAGCGGCATTGCGATTGATGGTCAAGCGATTACTGACCCAGTCATCGGTACCTCGCCTGACTTAACGCGTTCCGAGAAAGCAACCTTAGGAGATTTTGAAACCCAATTAAATTCAAAAACGGTACACATAGGCTTTGAGGGTGTGATTGATGCCCTGCGACTTTCTCCCAAAGAAGAGGATTGGATTCTAGGTAAAGATCGCCCGCGCTTAAGTAATAAATTAGCCAAAGGTAGTTTCAAAAAACCCAACTTTACCGCGGCACAAGCGGTTGTAGTACATGTGAATGACAAGCGGCAGCGGCATATTTTTGGTAAGCCCAGCGATGTTAACTGGTTTGAATTCTATGCCAAACAAGGCCAACGCTACAGCATCACCCTACCCAATGACTCCGTCGGAAGTACCCTAAATCTCGGGCTGGAAATTTATAGCGCAGACGGTCAATTAGTCCGCAGCTTAGTGGATGAAGGCATCCAAGGCGAGGGCGAAGAACTCATTTGGACCGCCAGCAGTAGCGGATTATTTCGGGTAAAAGTCAGTAATCAACCGCCCTATAGTCGTGATACCACCCTGGATAATAGCTACGAATTGCAAATTTTTGCGACCGATTTACCGCAGCAAGGCATCGTCAAAGGCACCGTCATGAATAGCTGCAATGCCATAGGAATCAGTAATGCCGAAGTCGCAGGCTTATTACAGGGAAATGCGGCTGATTCAACTTTAACCTACAAAACCGGAGAATTTAGCCTATTACTTAACCCCAATGACTATCAAATTAAAAGCTCAGTCAGTCAGTTTTTGGAGAGCATTGCCTCGGTCAGTGTTAATCAGATAGACGAAATCGAACTGCAAATGCAACAAGCCCCAGTAAGCAGTTGCGCGAATTACGTTGCACCGCCTATAGACCCGGCACTTTTAGAACAACAAGCCGTCGCCAGTTTTTCGCCTGATGATAATTTATTAGTAGTACGCGATATTGTGGTAGGCGAACAAGTGTTTTATGCGGAATT
>SXIZ01000079.1 GCA_005779525.1 Methylococcaceae bacterium | reverse complement strand
GGTGGTTCATACCATGGAATCTATTAGTTTACCCCCTGCAGAGCTAGGTAAATTAATCGCCGCGGCGTTGGTCGGTACCTTTTTAGGGATTTTAATTTCTTATGGTTTTATTGCACCAGTTGCAGGCTTAATGGAAGAACGTTTAGAAAGCGAAGCCAATGCCTATAAATGTGCACAAAAAGGCTTGTTATGCTGTGCTAAAGGCCTTTCACCCCCGATGACTGCAGAATATATGCGTGCCATGATTCCTGGACACTTCCGCCCAGGTTTTGCAGAACTCGAAGCACAATTACGTTCAGCGAAATAGTGAGCTAGCCATGGCTGAATTACAACCGATCATCAAGAAAGTCAAAAAAAGTAAGGGCCACGGTCATCATGGCGGTGCTTGGAAACTCGCGTATGCTGACTTCGTAACTGCGATGATGGCTTTCTTTTTATTGATGTGGTTACTTGGCTCGACCACCAAAGAAATGCGTAAAGGGATTGCTGATTACTTTTCCGACCCCTGGAAAGCCTCATTATCTGGGGGGCAATCGGTGGGTGATCGTACCAGCGTTATTCAGGGTGGTGGTTCTGATTTAACCAATCAGGAAAGTGGGCAAACCGATCGGGGACAACGTCCTAAGGAAGAAGATGTTCCCCCCGTTGATATGGCTCAGCTCAATGATCAGCAAGTACAATTGGCAGCTGAACAGCTCGATGCTAAAAAACTCGAAGACCTTAAAGAAGAAATCAAAAAAATGATTGAGGCCAAACCCGACATGAACGAGTTTAAAGAGCAAATTAAACTCGAAACCACTCCGGAAGGTCTGCGGGTCTTAATAATTGACAGTTTAAATCGCCCTATGTTTCGTCTAGCCAGTGCCGTTGCCGCACCGCATATTAAATTGATTCTTAATAATTTAGCCTCTGTCATCGCTAGCTTACCCAATAAAGTCAGTGTTAATGGACATACCGACTCCTTACCGTTTCCAGCCAATCAAACAGGGTACACTAACTGGGAATTATCCAGTGATCGAGCCAATGCCGCGCGCCAAGAACTCATTAGGGGGGGGTTACCCGAAAGTAAAATTTTACGTGTCGTGGGGTTAGCCTCCAGTATTCCTTACAACGCTGCGGTTCCAACTGATCCGGTAAATCGTCGAATTTCGATTGTGGTGATGAATAGAAAAACCGAACAAGAAGTGGTCGATAGTGCGGCAGCCACTCCACCCCCATCTCCTGAAATCACTACGCCAGGGGCGGTCAGCGCAACACCCAGCAGTCCTGAAAGCGGTGGCCCAATCAAAATTGATTTAGCCCCAATTGTGCAACCTTCACCCGGTAAGTAGAGCGTTAATCAGTATAATTTTTTCATCGGCTGGTATTAGATAATTTTTACTGCACGACCAAGAAAAACTTTTTAAACATGCTGTTACACTCCAAACGGGAAAAATTTTGATTTATGTTTAGAAACTTAACTTTAGTCAGCAGCATAAAGCTATACTAAGGCAGCAAAATTTGTGATCACTTGACCCCTAGCCATCACCTTGGTAAGACAATTTCACGGTTTAACGAACAAATTCGGATGAATCATCGCTGATTCCGCCATAACTTTTATAGAGATGCCCACGCTGTTTGAACCTAAATCACCCACTACGTTAGCAGAATGGACCGAAACTCTTTGTCTGCATGACTTGCCGATTTTTTCGACGACCGCTCAGAATCTTTACAGTAACCTAGAAGATGATGATAAAGGCGTTGCTGAATTAGCGGAAATTATTCTTCAAGATCCTAATTTAACGGCGAAATTACTCAAAATGAGTAATTCCCCCTTCTACAATCACAGCAACCAAAATCTGACTACCGTTACGCGCGCCATTATCATTTTAGGATGTAATGTGATTCGCGAACTGACGGTGGCTTGCTCCTTATTCGAAGCCGTCCTGTCGCCGGATAATAAACAACAGGCTGCGCAAGTCATCGGAGAATCCATCTTAGCGGCGGTGCACGCCAAAGAAATAGCGGCCAGCGCTCGTATTGCGTCCCCAGAGAGCGTTTTTGTCGCAACCTTATTAAATAACATTGGTGCCATTGCTTTTTGGTGTTTTGGGGATAAACACTGCGACAAAATTTGTGCGTTACTGAAAGATGGTCAACTGGCGACTGAGGATATTGAGCAAAAAGTGTTAGGTTTTAAATTAGAAACCTTAACTTTAAAATTATGTAAATCTTGGAAACTCGGTGGCTTAATCGACGAAGCGATCACCCAAACAGAAACCCATAGCAAAGAAGTGGCTACGGTTCATCTTGGCAAAGCAGTGACTGCAGCAATGGCACATGGCTGGGATTCCCCAGAAATGCTTAAATGTGTCAAAAAAATTGAAAAACTCACTGGCCAGCCATCGACTACCGTGCTCGCACAGCTGAAACAAAATACCGCTAAAGCGATTAAAATTGCCCGCCAATTTGATGCAATTGATGCCTCGGCGTATATCAAACTGACAGAAACCCGCGCAAAAACGCTTGCACAATCCAGTACCCTTCAGCAGCAAGCAGGCTTAAAACAATTACAGTTTAAGTTACTACAGGATATCGGGTTTATGCTGGGGGGACGATTTGATATTAATGCCTTATTTGAAAAAATTCTGAGTGGTATTCATGATGGCATCGGCATGGATCGCACCTTGTTTTGTTTACTCAGTGCAGACAAAACGCTTTTAAAAGAACGCTTTGCTCTTGGCTGGCATTCAGAACCCAATAGTCCAAAACTGCAATTATTGTTAAACCAATCACCCAGCAATTTGTTTAACGAAGGTTTAGCGTCACCGCAAGGACTTTGGGCCAACCCAGCGAGTCACAAGGCGCTATACAGTATGCATGTCATTAATACCATAGGCAAAGCTGAATGTTTTTTACTTCCGATCTACACTGATAACAAACCGGTAGGCTTAATTTATTGCGATCGTGCGCACAGCTCGACCGCCTTCACCGAAGACGACTTTAATACGGCCAAACATTTCACGCAACATGCCGTTATCGGCCTCTCTATTTACCGAATGAACAATAAAGTCCAGAATTAAGACGGCTTTAACTGCTCGTAATGCAATTATATTAAGGCCAGTTCTTTTTGCTTTGCATACGCATAGAGCTCATCGAGTATTGCATTCTGCTGCCCAGCTTTTAAACTCTCTAAAATTGCATAGTACGCACTGAACGTTAGAGCCCCACTCGTGGATGCGGTTAACTGCTGCTGACAGTGATTGCGCCAAACTAGCTGTTCTTGCTCAGTCAAAGCTTCAGGGTAGTTGCGCGCCTTATAACGAAATAGCATCTCTGCCAAACGCTTATCTTTAAAATTAAAGCTTAGATTTTTAAGTTGTTCAGGTGGACTCGCATGTACCTTTTGCAAGAATTGTTTATCACCCGGGCCCAAAAATCCACCGCTATAAATGGCTAAGTCGGGGTCTGTAGTCTCGAATTGTTTAGCATCGGCGGTAAAAACTTCAAAGAGTTTTTGCTGCAATCCTGCAGCGGTTTGTATGCTCTGCAGATGCTTACGACAGTCAGACAATTGAATATTCAGGCGTTCAGCATCTTCTGGGCGTAACACCGTCAGAGGCGCAAGTACTGGGCAGCGATTACTATGTACTGTTTTTAAAGGAATTCTGACGCACCCTACAGGCAAATCTGCGCTTGCGGTAAAGACACGCTGTTTAATCTCTGCAGCAGTTAGCGTAAGTAGCGGTTCGGGATCGACACTCAGATCATACACCAACACACCATTACTATCGGTGGGATGTGGACAGATAGGCACAACGACCGCAATACAATGTTGCTGCGTTGAATATTTACCTGAGACATGCAGCAACGGTGTCCAACTACCCAGTTGTAATAACTTGAGCACTTGAGGTTTAGTCCGGTGCTGCCAAAGAAAATCGTATAATTTTGGCTGAGCTTGTTTTAGCAGTTTTGCTAAATTTATAGTCGCATACACATCGACTAAAGCATCATGTGCACCTTGATGTTCAATACCATTCGCGTGAGTTAGTGCTTCTAAGCGTAAACTCACTCGCCCTTCATCGGTGTAGGGCCAATTTATTCCAGCAGGTCTTAAGGCGTAGGCTGCCCGCACCACATCAATTAGATCCCAACGCGAATTGCCATTTTGCCATTCCCGCGCATAGGGGTCGTGTAGATTGCGATACAGCATATTACGTGTGACTTCATCATCAAAACGTAAACTGTTATAGCCTAAAGTGCAGGTATTGGGTTGCGAAACATATTTTAAAATAAGTTTCGCAAACTCCGCTTCACACCTACCCTGCGCCGCAGCAATCTGCGGGGTTATGCCAGTGACTAAACAGGCTTCTGGTTGTGGGAGATAGTCCTCAGGAGGACGACAGTAAATACAAACGGGATCTTCAACAATATTAAAATTCAGATCCGTTCTAACGCCCGCAAATTGAGCAGGTCTATCCCGCCGAGGATCGGTACCGAAGGTTTCATAGTCGTGCCAAAATAATGTCGCCTCAGTCATGCCAGGCTATGAAATCGTAACCAAGGCCTTTAAAACATCGGCCCGACTAATAATTCCCACTAATTCACTACCATCCATCACCGGAAAACTGCGTAAGGTAGATGTCTGAAAATTCTCTGCTAAATCCACTATGCTTGAATCGACATCCACGGTGACGACATGATGCGACATATATTCGCCAATTTTAGGTGAGGCGCCTTGATTATAGGCTTGCTCTAAAACAACTTTCATACAATCTTTTTCAGAAAAAATGCCTACTAAGTATCCATTTTGATCTAATACAGGCACACTGGTTATTTTTAGCGCCAACATTTTTTTGATGGCTTCTTTGACTTCTGTTTCTGGGCTTAAGGTCACTACATGTTTAGTCATATAATCACCAATAGTAATTTTCGCGAGCATGGTACACCTCTCATTTCATAGACGAAGCACTAGTTTAATATTTTCCAGTAGAGTCGCTATTGACTTCCCTCAAATGCATCAATTTGCAGATACCATTAGGAATGCATTTCTGCTTCGAGTTTTTTTCTTTTGTCACAT
>SXIZ01000078.1 GCA_005779525.1 Methylococcaceae bacterium | reverse complement strand
GTAAAATGTGCCATTACGAAATGCACACTCCCGATTTGTCAGGCTTTGTGATACTCAATATCAATGAGTGTCAGGATATAAGACATTGATTTATTTTAGGTTATAATTATGGTTTCGGTCTTCGTGTGCTAGCGCATCCAAATCTGTTCCTGACAGATTTGTCTGTGAATACTTTCTTTTCGACTTCACGGATGCCACCACACGGGTGGTCTGGGGACAGATGCAGAGCAACGCCAGGAGCAGTTGCCGAGGCGGAGCAAAAGAAAGTATTTCGCCATCACCGATAAATTAACATTGGCTGAGTATTAGTGCACTAAATCGCAAAGGTAATTCAACGCACAGCTAAATTTCTAATTGCAGACTCAGCGCACTGGTCAGATTTAGATAGTCCTGTGCCGCGCGGCTTTTGGGGGCGTAGTAGCGTATCGGTTGTCCGGCACCAAAGGCCTCGGCAACCCGAATATCGGTGCGAATTCCTGGCAACATGCGTAAAGCGCCGAATTGATTGGCTATGCCTCCGGTGACTTTTTTATGTTGTCCAATGCGCGTGTCTATCATGACGGGAACATAAGCAATTAACACCCTGACGCCCTCATTGGCGCGATTGCTACCTACCCGAAATAACACCCGCGCTAATTGTTTCACGCCTTCACCTGCTAAAAAATGCGGTAAAAACGGAACTAATACCCGATCCGCGGAGTACAGCGCATTTAACAACAAGATATCTAAGGAGGGCGGCGTGTCTAAAATCAGGGTATCGTAGTCGTTTAAAATCCCTTCATTCGCTAATGCGGTGCGCAAGAAAAATTCATCACTACAGCCAGATCCATGTTCGAATAGGGGATCGGCAGGGATTAAATGTAGATTCTCCCATTGTGTAGTCTGGATCGCAGGACGCAGTGGATGTTTACCCGCAAAAAAACCATGTACGGTGGAGGATTCTTTGCTGAGTTTGATGCCCAGTCCCAACGCGCAATGGCTTTGAGTATCCAGATCGATCAGTAACACCCGCCGTCCGCGTTGTGCAAGTTCAGCAGCTAGATTGACGGCGGTGGACGTCTTACCCGACCCCCCTTTACGATTCGTAACGACTAAAATATGCGTCATAAGTAGTTAAAAAAGTTCAATTTTAGGTCTATGAGCGTCATTGCTGGGGGCTTTACCATCGATTGTCGCATGGGTTTCGCGCTGGCTGTGCATGACATAGTTATCCTTATGTCCTGCCATGCGTTCTTGTAACGAGGGCGTGATAATTGATGGTTCATGCGTTGCTTGGCACTTATTCTGCTCCATAAAAGCATCGATAGAGCTTTCCATGGCAAGGCTGACTTGCTGTAAATGCTGATTGAGTTCACCGAGTGCTTGCTGCACATGTTCGACCCGTTGTCTGAACACATCTTGGTATTGCAGAAAACCAAAGGTTTCAGACAGGCGGGTGATAATGTCCTTATTACCGGAATCCACAGCATTGATTACTGAAAATAACACATTACTCCCTTCGTTGAAGCGGTTTTCCATGGTGCTGATTTCCTCAATGATGCGTTCCAGCTCAGACTCGGTTTTTTGTTGCACGAGTGCAGAATTAGCGGCGGCCAGCTCTGCTTCGGCGCTTTTAGTCGCGAGATTGATTTTAAGTTCAATATTCTCTGCCGCTTGTGAGGTTAAGGAAGAAAGCTTGCGTACTTCATCGGCGACCACGGCAAAGCCACGTCCAGACTCTCCTGCTCTTGCGGCCTCTATCGCAGCATTTAAGGCAAGTAAATTTGTTTGTTTGGCAATTTCTGAAATACTGTCCACTAAAGGTGAAAGTTCTTCCATTTGGGTCGCTAACACTTGGATGCGATTGTGATTAAAGACTAAATTATCTGTCTGTTCGGTGACGTAATTTTTGAGGATATTAATGACTTGATTATTATGGTGAGATTGGTCACGCATCACTTCCATTAAGGACATGCCATTGATCATGGATTCCTGAATGCGATCCACTTGATTTGCAGAAACCCCATGCAAAGCATTCAGGCGTTCGATGATGGCGAGCACCCCGGTTTCGGTGTCTTTTAGCGCCCCCGCTAATTGTTCTTGCATTAATTTCACATAGGGTTCTACATCCTGCACTTCTTGAATGAGTAGCGTATTTTTGAGTCTTTTATAATAAATACGACATTTGCGGTTCTTAAATTCTGCACGAACAAAGTTAATTTCACTCCGTATAAATGGCCAGACGACCAGTAAGAGTAGCGGTAAAAAAAAGCAATTATTCAGTAAGGTTTCAAGCGCTATTTCCGAGGCTTCAGTTAAATGCAAGGGGTGGATAAGGGTATCGTGTAACCACGGAGAAACAAACCATGCAAAGCTAATATTGACCATCAATGCGCCGAGGAGAGCTCCCAAAATACGTAACCCAAACCCCGGATGAGGAAATTCTGGAGCTGCAATATCCGTGAATTTTTTACAGTTTTGGCAATTGCTCTTTACATTAAACTTGGAGTTCATTATGACCTCTAGGCACCCGGGAGCACTTGTTTAATGATTTTAATCAAATCGACGCCGTTGATGGGTTTCACCAGCCAGCCGGTGGCTCCGGCTTTTTTACCTTCATCGCGTTTCTCGGCCTGACCTTCAGTGGTGAGGGTTAAAATGGGCGTAAAACGAAATCCCGGCAAAGCGCGTACTGATTTTATGAGCTCTAGTCCACCCATATTGGGCATATTGATATCGGTAATGATTAAATCCGGTTTGCTTCCGGCTTTGAGCTTATTCAGAGCTTGCAGACCATCGTTTGCCGTTTCCACCTTAAAACCGTTCATTTCCAAATTGGATTTGACGCTCATGATCATAGTGGCCGAATCATCCACAATTAAAATAGTTTTGGACATTATATCTCTCCGAATTATTAAGTGTTGTAAATGGATTTACTTGGCTGTGTTGCGGCCTTTTTGGGGTGGGCGAGGCAAGCAATCTGTCACACTCCAAGTAAAATTTATGCGTAGGGCATGGCTTAAGGCGTTGCATTCTAGGCAAGTCGATTTCGTCCTTCCATGATCGAAGCGGCAGCTAGAGTTTTCGGGTCTATTGAGCGCATTTAATAGTTAAATTTGACCTAATGCTGACTTTAACCAACGGGTAAATCGGGAATCTTCCGGCCAAGCGCTAATGTTTGGGCGGGCGGCCATCAAAACCTGCAAGTTAGCAGCGTGTAGATGTGTACATGCGGATAAATCCACTTTGGCGTTGGCTTTTTTTTGCAACCATTCGAGTAGGGTTTCGGCATCTTCTACACTGATGGAATCTTTAAACGCGACCTGATTTTTTTTAAATTCTAAGCTCATTGTAATAATTCCTTGATGTTAAGCACCATCAATACCGAACCATCGCCCATCAGGGCTGAACCGGAATAGACCGATAACTCAGATAACACACCATTCATCGGCTTAAGGATAATATCCACGGTTTCACGGAAATTATCGACCAACAGACCGACGGACTCATGGCCAAAGCGTACGACTAAGACCGCTAATTCATCATCCGCATTCGCTACGGGCGCAACATCGATGCACAGTAAAGCATTAAGTGCTTTTAACGGTACGATACTGCCGCGTAATACCGCGGCTTTGGCGTGTTTGATACTACGAATGTTAGAACGCGGAATACGCACGGTTTCCACGACGTTGTCCATGGGCACGCCAAAAACCAAACCATTCGACTCAATCAACATGACATTGGTGACCGCCATTGATAAGGGTAAGGATAGTTGAAGTAGCGTACCTTTGCCGGGGGTACTGTCTAAAGTAATGACGCCATTCACATTTTCTATGGCAGTGCGCACGACATCCATGCCCACACCGCGACCAGAGAGGTCAGAAACCACATCAGCGGTCGAAAATCCGGGCGCAAAAATTAAATGCATGGCGTCCTGATCACTGATACGCTCCAAGGCGACTTCATCGAGCAAGCCTTTAGCATAGGCTTTACGTTTAACCACTTCAGGATCGATACCTTTGCCATCATCTTGGATTTCGATAATCACCCGATCAGATTGCTGAATGGCACGTATGCTCAAGGTACCTACTGCGGGCTTGCCTGCTTGACGTCGAATTTCGGGTAGCTCAAAGCCGTGATCCAAGCTATTTCTGATGATATGTATCAGCGGGTCACCCAAAGCTTCAATGATATTTTTGTCGGCTTCCGTGTCTTCACCTTCAAGTATGAGATTGACTTCCTTGCCTAATCTCCGGGAAATGTCGCGCACTAAACGTGGAAAGCGCTGAAACACAAAGGAGACTGGCATCATGCGCACTTGCATGATCGCATCTTGCATTTCTTCGGCGATACGGTTAATGACCGCATATTGCGCTTTGATTTCGCGTGACAGTTCGCGCACTTGATACACGCTTTCTGCGCGTCCGGCTAAATAGGGCAGAGCGTTTTTAGAAACGACCATTTCACCAATCAGATTCATTAACCGATCAATTTTCGCCTGATCCACTTTGAGGCTTTTAGCGCCTAAGAGGTTATCTTCCGAGCGACGGTTAAATTTGACTTCAGGTTCATGTTCTAAAGCTGGAGCGGGTTCGTCGATGCGCGGAGCTGGTGCACTGCTTGGAGTTGACGGTGTACTGCTAAACGTTGCCGTCTCCACGGCGACCGGAGATTGTGACAGCAAGAACTGTGCAATAAATTCTAAGAGGGGCGCCGTGTCCTTTGCTGCTAGGGCCTGTGCGCTGGCACGCTCCAGTGTGGGTAAGTGTTCTTGCGCTCCCAAGGCGTGTAGGCAACCACCTAAGGCGTTTGCTGCAGCTTGCATGCGCCCGATAGACCACGATTCTGCCAGGGGTAAAGTTAAAATACCCTGTTGCGTGGCAATCGTTTCCAACAACAGTTGTCTGGACGACTCGACTTTGGTCACAGTTGCGCTTATAGGAGCATCTGTAGCATCTGGAACGTCGGCGTCTGGAGCATTTTGCTCTGGAGGAGGGCTGGCTGCGGGCGTAGCAGCGACAACAGTATTCGCTACGGGCCATGAGGGCAGACTATCCCAAGCAATAGGTTGCAAGGTGCTGATGGATTCCAGTAGCGCTTGTAATACCTCGACTTGCTGAGGTGCTAATTCTAAAATTAATAATAACCATCTTAAGGCCGAAGCTAGCCATAAATCTGGGCTGGAAAGTTCCAGCATGGTTTCTGCGATACGCGAAAGACGCTGCAGATCCCCTGCCTGCAGTAAGGCAAGGGCATCGTTGACAAAATCATCATACACCGGGCCGCCGTTGAGATCTCCCGTAGGCACGATCAACCACTGCGGAGATACCAACTGAATTTGGGTGTGCTCCGCCATATAGCGGAAATACTCTTGTAGGCTCAGTTCAGAAGCTGCACTGAGCATATAAAAATCAAGGTTACACTGATAAGCATCCAGTGCTGCCAACTTAGGCCAGGGCTCGCGTTCAACGACGGACCCCCAGAGCAATTCGGGCGTTTGCTGAGCTTGGAAAAACGGATCCTCCCCTTGAAAAAAGCATTCTGGATGCGGGGTATAGACTATCCAATGTAGCGTGGCACCTTGAATACCTAAGCGATAGGCCTGCATGCGCTCAATTTCGGGGAGTAGCTGCAGTTGCGCTAAGCTCTCCGTCGGGAGGCAAAGGCGAGGGGGTTCAGGGGTTGAAATATGCTCAGGGGGCGGTGCCGTGACTTCAGTCTGTACTTTGGCAGCGACATTTAATTTACGTAAGCTGTCACTTAAGCGTGTCGATTCATTGGCATAATTGCCGCCTAAGACCCCATTAACCTCGATTTCATCGCATAACATGCCCACAAAATCCATGGCATCGAGCAGACTATCAGCGAGTTCCTGTGAATAAGCGAGTTTATTATTCCTCACGGCATCCATTAAATCTTCGGCAGCATGCAGCACCCGAGTCATTTCAGGGAACTCAAATAAGCCGCTATTGCCTTTTAAGGTATGTACAACGCGAAACAGCTCAGCGATTAACGCTGCGTCTGTCGGCGCTTTTTCGAGTTGTAACAGTTTTTCACCGATGGTTTGCAAAAAATCTCGGGCTTCGGTGAGGAATTGTTGCAGTAATGGATTCATATTGATCCATCTCCCAGCAATAACTGAATTTGCTGTAATAGCAGGTCTGGTTTGGTGGGTTTAATCAAATACGCATTCGCACCTGCAGTAAAAGCCAGCTGCACATCATTGGCTTCCGCTTCTGTGGAAATCATGATGGCAGGCACTTGTGGTACGGGTAACTCGCGTAATTGCCGTAAAAAACCATAGCCATCCAGTTTCGGCATATTGACATCAACCAAATACAGGTCAAAGGGATTTTGCAGCGTTTTTTCTAAGGCTTCTACGCCATTAATGGCTTCATCGACTTCAAACCCCGCGTTTTCTAAAATGCTGCGATGAAACATGCGCACAGTCGCCGCATCATCGACTATTAATATGCGTTTCATAGGGGCTCCTTGGGTTTTTGATACACAATCGCTTCAGGAAATTTACAGACTTTATACAAGGAAGAAATACGGCTCATTGACTCAGAGTGTCCTAGAAAGATATAACCGCCTGGCTTCAAGGCATCATAAAAAGTTTCAGCTGCATTTTTGCGTGAAACATCATCAAAATAAATCAATAAATTGCGACAAAAAATAATGTCGAAATTGCGATAAGCGCGGGTGTCGGCACGTTCTGATAAATTCACCCGCGTAAATTCCACCGATTGTAATAAATCATCCACAATCTGAAAGGAATTACCTATGCGTTTAAAATAGCGTAATTTGAATTTTTCCGGTAATTCTTGCAAGGCGCGCGCAGAATACAGACCTTGCCGCGCATGTGCGAGAATTTTGGTGTCAATATCCGAGGAAATAATTTCGATATCCCATTGATTAATGCCCGCCCAATATTCCAACAAATAAATTGCAATGGAATACGGTTCTTCGCCGGACGAAGAGGGGATCACCCAAATGCGGATGGGGCTAGTATCCGTTTTACTTGCAGTTATTTTTGGTAAGATCGACTCAACTAAGCATTTAAATTGATATGCCTCCCGAAAAAAATAGGTTTCATTCACCGTCATAATGTTGGTGAGTTGCTGTAACTCTTCACCCGAAGCTTGAAAGCGCAAGAGGGTAAAATAACTACGAAAATTAGTATTACCCGTCGCCTCGATACGTTCTAGCAACCGTTTATCCACAAAATAACGCTTAGTAGGCTCGAATTGAATACCCGTCTTGCGGTAAAAAAACTCCCGAAATTTCTGAAAATCTTCATTGCTAATGCTGAGATCATTCATTTAGGTATTAATCCTCAGCGATGCGACGCAATGCTAAATTGATGGCGAATTGAAAATATGCTTCATCTGCAAAGCGTAATTGTAGGCGTTTGAGTGGCTGCTCGGCAGCTTTAGAGCCCACTTCGAGTAATAAGTCCAAGGCTGCGGCACAGACATTGATTTGCGGGTCGTTTTCGATGACCTCGAGCAACCAACTTTCTACGTCGGGGTGACAGAGTGACTCTAAAATATTGACCGCAAAAATACGCACATCATCATTGGTATCGTGCAATAGCTCGCGCATAATCGGCGCGACTTCATCCGGTAATTGTTTCATCACTTCTATGGATTCGTTGCGTAACGCGGCATCTTCGCTACGTAAGCAATCGACTAAGCCTGCAACTGCAGTGTGATCCCCTAAGCAGGTTAACGAACTTAAAATGACCGCTCGCACGGACATATCCTGTTCCACGCGTAATCTTTCGACAAGTTTGGCTGAGGCATCCGGGCATTCGACTAAGTCACGCGCTGCCCATCGTCTTGCCACTGGATCCGGATTGTCCAAACTCAGCACTAAACTCTCACAATCGCGTTCTTGGGTGCGTTCATCGTTTTTGACAGGCTGTTGATCGTGTTTTTTGATAAATGGCATATCGAGTCTCTTATCTTCCTGCCCAAGTCACAATTTGAGCAGCTATTTTTTCCATGGGTAATACTAGACTGGCCCCTCCACGTTCAATTAATTCAGCGGGCATGCCAAAAACTACCGCCGAGGCCTTCGATTCTGCGATGGTCCGCCCGCCACTTTTTTTGATTTCAGTAAAAGCATCGGCACCATCGTAGCCCATCCCTGTTAGCATCACTGCTACGACGCGCGACGGATCATAATTTTCTAACACCGAGCGGCCTAGGAGTTCTACCGAGGGATGCCATAGAAATTTAGCGGTTTCCGGTTTAGGAATCACGGTCAGTTTGCCTGCTCGTTGACCCAACACCATATCGGCACCGCCTTTGGCAATATAGATGGTGCCTGCCGAAATCGCTATCGGGGTTGCGGCTTCGACGACATTCAGCGCGCAAATAGCATTTAAACGTTCCGCAAAAGAGCGAGTAAAGGCAGCGGGCATATGTTGGGCGACCAGTATCGGCCAAGGAAAATCAGCCGGAATGAGCGGCAAAATTTCTTCCAAGGTTCTTGGGCCGCCAGTAGAGACTCCGATAATCACTAAACCGTCACTCGAAACACTGCGACGAATTGCAACAGGTCGGACTATCGGTTTTTCTCGCTCTTCACGTAAGCGTTGCGCGAGTCCCTTGACACTTGATCCTGATTTTTTCAGCTGCGAGCGTGCTGCCACTCTAACTTTGGAGACTAATTCATTTTTAATCTGTCCAATGGATAGCGAAATAGTGCCGTCTGGTTTGGCAATATAGTCTACGGCGCCAAGATTAAGGGCTTCGAAGGTGGCTAAAGCCCCTTTTTCGGTCAAAGAGGAAACCATGACCACGGGCACTGGGCGTTCGGTCATGATCAGTGATAACGCAGTAATGCCGTCCATTTCCGGCATATTAATATCCAAAGTGACCACGTCAGGCTGAAAGTCCCGGTTTTCTATGACCGCTTCTTTACCATTGCGTGCTTGTCGAATGTCAAAGTCGCCTTCCTCCTGAAATAAAGTAGAGAGTTGGCGACGCATCAGCGCTGAATCATCAACAATGAGCAACTTGATCATAAGGGCGTCCGATTAGGCGGCGATATTTTCTAACAGCGCAATATCACCCCCGGCTAAAAGGTGCTCTGGTTCAATCAGTTGAACCATACGTTTTTGTTTTTCCAAATTAGCCATACGCGACAGTAAGTTGGATTGTTCGTCTGACAGTTTCGGTGCGGGTTCAATCAACGATTTATGAATTTTTAACACCTCGGCCACCGAATCGACAATAAACCCCGTACGCGTATCATGGATTAAAAACACCATTACGCGCTGACCATCGGTACGGGCCACGGAGTCGAGTCCTAAGCGACGGCGTAAATCAATCACGGGTAAAACGGCACCCCTAAGATTTATGACACCTTCCACAAATGCAGGGGCTTTAGGCACGTGAGTGAGTTCTTCGGGCACCCTGACAATTTCTTGGACGCTATCGATGGATACGCCATATTCTTCTTTACCTAAACGGAACACCACGACTTGTTCATCGTCATCAGAGTTTTCATCGTCAATGTCATTCGTATTCATTTGTGCACTGTCCTCACTTAACGTGTCCACGGTAGTCAACGCTTCTTTGATCGTTGAATGGCTAAATAAATTGTGTGCCGAAATAATCGACACTAAGCGTTTGCCATTGTCTAAACGACAGATCTCAGAAATATCGGCCAAATCACCTTCACGGGCAAGTAAGCTAGGCATAGCGTCTACCGAGGATTTAGCAACCCGTAAAACCTCATTGACGTTATCCATGACGACGCCGACCGAATCATTGCCAAATGCCACCACCACGATACGGCTAGTTTCGTTTTCTTCCTGGATGGATAGCCCGAACATATGTCTGAGCGACACCAAGGGTAGCAATCGATTGCGCAAGGTCATTATGCCTAGCACATGCGCTTCAGAGTGGGGCACGCGGATAATTGTTTCAGGCAATTGCACTATCTCTTGCACATCTTCTATCGCGATCGCATATTCCTGACCAGCAACGTCAAAACTGACTAATTGCAATTCGTCATTATTTTCTTCATCTTCATCCGTTTGCGAGGTGCTTAGCAGGCTGCCATGCATGCTGGCAGACTTGGTCACGGTGGAGATGGCTTTAAACTCTTGCGCGATCAGTTTGGCGAAATCCAGCACCATCACCATCGGGTAGTCGTTGACATTCTTGAGGATGCCAGACAGTAAGTCGGTGTTGACGGTACTGCTAATCGCATTGACATCTTCGATACTGCTAATTTCGACATCAATCACGCTAGTCACTCTATCGACCACAAAACCGAGGGGTTGATTAATGTCGATCACTACCGCCCGAGTAGCATCATCGTATTCCTGCTCCGCAAAGCCAAAAATGCGGCGCAAGGAAATAATCGGTAATACCTTACCTCTTAAATTTGCAAGTCCATCTAAGGTTGGAGGTGACAGCGGTACGCGCACCACGTCCGGCACGCGAATAATTTCTTGCACCGGAGCCATATCTACAGCAAAGACTTCATTGGCAATAATGAACGTGACAAATTGGCGATTATCTGAATCCGCAGAATCTAAAGCGTCATCTTCTAAACTTTGAAAATCATCGGCGCCGGTTTGTTCATCCTGAAGTGTTGTCATAATATTCCCCTATCAGGCACTTTGCAGTTCATCCGCAAGCGATGCGATTTCTTCAATCGCTGCGGCTAATTCTTCAGCGCCTTGTGATTGTTGGCTAGCAGCAGCACCTGCCTCAGTGGCAGCTTTGTCCGCTTCTTGCGCGGCAGCAGAAATTTGTTCAACGCCTTTTTTCAGTTGTACTATCGACGTAGCGATTTCAGTGGCCGCGGCTAAAATCTCATCGCCACCTTTTTCGACCACTTGTATCTCATTTTCAATGGTCAATAGGTTGGCACTACTGGTTTTAGCCTTTTCGACTTCGGCATTCGCAGCTACGGCAATTTCTTCCAAATCCCGACCCACGACACCAATCTGATCTTGTACCGCCTTGACTAAATCTTTAATTCTATCGGCATTTTCAGCCGAGTCGTGCGCTAGATTACGGATGTCGGTCGCTACCACGACAAACCCCTTACCAAACTCTCCCGCGCGTGCCGCCTCGATAGAACCGTTCACGGCTAGCATATTGGTTTGAATCGATACGGTAGTAATCGCATCCACAATTTTATCGATACGTCTGGAAATCAATTCCAAATCTTTAATTTGTTTGATACTGGCGCGGGAAGCATTGGCGGCATCCGAAATCCCGGAAATCAAGGAATCCACGGCGGTTTTGTTCACCGATAAGATATTTTTAATTGCTTGAATCTTTTCAGCACTTACCGTGGAACGCACTTGTGCTAACTCCACGCCTTTTTCAATCTGGGTAATGGCAGCCGCTGATTCTTCGGTACTGGCTGCTTGCACTTCAGCGCCTTTACGAATTTGTTCGATGGCGGCCATGATTTGTGAGCCAGAGCGGTTAATTTCTTGCACGGCAGAGGATAATTCTTCCGCTGCCAAGGCGACTTCTTCTGCACTTTTGGCAACATCCGTTGAGTTTTTTAAATCCTCGGCCAATTCCGAAAGATTTTGCGCGGTTTGTTCGCATTCTGCGAGGGCTTGCGCTTGCTCTTCCACGGTTTTGGCGGCTTCTTCGGCGGCGGCTGATTGCTCTTCGGCGGCTGCGGCGATATCTTCTGCGCCTTTTTGTGCTTGCATCGTTGCGGTTGCTGATTGTGCCGCACCTGTAGCGATCTCTCGCACTCCTTTAACCACTTCAATGACATCAATACGAATTTGTTCTAATTGTTCGGTAATGGTTTTGCCTACGGCAACTTGACCTTCAACCGTTTTAGCAGAATTACCGATGCCTTCGGCGATGACTTTCACTTCTTGTTGAATTTGTCCAACCAGATCTTGGATTTGTTTCGCGCTTTTTTCAGAAGTCTCTGCCAGAGTACGAACTTCATCCGCCACCACTGCGAAACCTTTGCCATGTCGTCCTGCGCGTGCTGCTTCAATTGCAGCATTTAAGGCTAATAAATTGGTTTGATCTGCAATTCTGGCAACCGCTTTAACGATATCGCCGATGCTGGCCGCCTGTTTTTCTAATTCCGCGACCATAACCACAGAGCCGGATTGGCGTTGTGCTGACAAACCGACGTTATTCACAATTAACGTAATGTCGGTACTGGTGCTGGCGACCAAGCTTTGAGTGGCTTCCGCTTTCGCCTGGCTGAGATCGGCATTTTGTAATTGTCGATTAATCGCTTCAGTCACTAGCTTAAAAGCTGCCAGCGATTCTTGTGCTGCGCCGGAGGCTTCTTCTGCTCCCGTGGCAATTTGATCGGAGGCGCGTTTCAGTTCTTCTGCTGCAGAAGCTGCTTCGTTAATGCCTGAGGATAATTGACTGGTCGCGGCAGCGATACGTTCGGCGGCTTGTTGTTGTTTACCTAAAGTACGTGCTTTTTTGCGTTGTGCTTCTGCTTCGCGGGCAGCGGCAGCAGAAGAATGTCCACTGTCTTTTACGGGAGTGGAGGTTGATGTTTTTTTTACCAAAGCCATGAAGCTTCTCCTGAACGAAGATATGTTTTAGAACCTAGGCATGCTAGATCTTACTTAGGTGTGGCAGTGATTGGCTACCACATAACTTGAAGCGTTTTGAGGTGATAGTATTGATAATAAATTCCTGGGTGGAATCCCCAAGAAATTAGGGGTCTCAAAGCTTTCTGCTGTTAAAGCTTAGTGAGAATTTGCGATTTTGAAATCAGGATTTTGCTTGAAATATTGTCAGTAAAGTTATGCTATTATTGTAGGATAAAACTTACATAGATGGAAAATTGTATTTTAACTCTACTTAGCCTCTAGAGTTGTTTTTGGAAATTAATTTTCCAAATTAGATGTGCAGTTTTTAGGTTGCAAGCGGGCAAGAGTCGAATAGCTGAAAGTGATTAATTTTCCGTTGACCGGATTAAGCCTGATTTGGGTGAGTAGCTATTCAACGTTTTGGTGGATTTGAGATTTGCTATTACAGAAAGACATCATGTTTTTATATTATTGATTTATTAATATTTAATTTTATAAACGCTGGCGTGCGTTTCCCCAGAGATAGGCTGTAAATTATTTACCGCTGCAATGGGGAAATTTTGCTGAGGATGATAATCAATCAAGCAGTAATTTTATTTTTTTACTTTATAAATTGCAATAATTAGAATATTTTTTTGAATAAAACAGAAATTTTATCCCAATGTCGTGGTGGAAGTAGAAATGATTAACGTAATGATCGCTGATGATCATGCAATTGTGCGAGAGGGATTAAAGCGTATTTTTGCGAATGAGCCTGATATGTCGGTTTCTGCGGAAGCAGATTCTGGGGATGAGGTGTTTAAAAAGTTTAAAGTCGAAAATTGGGATGTTTTGATACTGGATATGGCGATGCCCGGCAGAAATTCCTTGGAGTTGATTAAGCAAATCCATTTTTACTATCCCAAAAAACCAATTCTGGTATTTAGTATGTATCCTGAAGATCAGTATGCTATTCGCATGATACGAGTAGGCGCATCTGGTTACTTAAGTAAGGAAAGTGAGCCGTCCCAATTAGTTGCCGTGATTCGACAATTAGCTCAAGGGCAGCGCTATGTGAGTCATGAGATTTCTGAGCAGTTAATCGAGCAGATTATGAATCCTGAGGTGCAGCCGTCGCACACTAAGTTGACTAATCGAGAATTTCAAGTTTTTCAAGACATTTGTAAGGGGCTACGCCTCACAGATATTGCCACGGAAATGTCGCTGAGTGCTAAAACTGTCACCACCTATCGCAGTCGCATTATCAAGAAGTTAGCGTTAAAAACCAATTCAGATATTATTCACTACGCGTTTAGAAATCAGTTATTGGATTAAGGTCGCTGAAGTGCCCTGCTACAGTGGCAGAGTTAACATGACTGTCGTACCTATCCCTGGATAACTCTGGATAACTAAGTCACCGCCGAAATAATTGGCGCGTTCGCGCATTCCCAAAATACCAAAGCCTTCAAGACTATCCATTTTTGCCGGATGAATACCGCAGCCGTTGTCGCTGATGGTCAGCTGGAGTTGGCTATCCACCCGAATCATAACTCTGACCTGGGTTGCTTGGGCATGTCGCGAAATATTGGTCAATATTTCTTGAGTGATTCGAAATACCGCAGTCGTGCGTTTGGGGTCAAGTGTTAACTCCTGCTCAGGTATTTGCAATTGACATGCAATTCCTGTGCGTTTGCGAAAAGTTGCTATCTGCCACTCGATTGCGGGAAATAATCCTAATTGATCTAAAATGCTGGGGCGTAAATCGGTAATAATACGTTTTATTGCTTGAATGCCATGATCAACTTGTAGCGCCATAGATTGTAGTTGTTGACGTAAACTATCAGACTCTAATGGAATTTGGGTTTCCAGAGTGCATAAATCCATTTTGAGTACCGTTAAAGTACTGCCCAGTTCATCATGAATTTCAAGTGCAATTCTGCTGCGTTCGGCTTCGCGTATTGCTTCCAGGTTGTGGGTGGCTGCTTGGTGCTTATTTTTACTCTTGATCAATGCAGCTTCCACCGAGCAACGCTCAGTCAGATCCATACAAATAAGAAACAGCAGGGGGCCTTGCTCATCTTTAAACGGCAGGATAGCAGTTTGAGCTTGGGTGTAAGCACCATCTAGGCAAACAATTTTGACTTCTGTAAATTCTTGTACAGTTTGAAGATTAATGGCATTAACAATTTGTTGACTAATAGTTGCTTTAGAATCTGGATGAAACAGTGACAGCATATGTTTCTTCAGGATTTCTTTGGGTTTTGCTGCGCGCCAAAGTCGTAAGCAGGCAGGATTCATTTCTTCAATTTGCCAGGTATTGCGTAACACAAAAATGGCATCTAGCGCATAATCAAACAAGGTGCGATAACGTTGTAACGCGATTTCCGCTAAATAGCACTCATCTTGCAGTGCTTGGTTCTGCAATTCTAATTCCAATTGATGCACTTGTAACTCATGCACTAGTTGGTGTTGGGTGCTTGATATTTCAGCAGATCCTCCAATAAGCTCCTCCGCCAGTTGGCGTAGTTTTAAAATATGAGTGGCTGTTTTTGGGGCTGTTGAGTTCATGCGCGTCTCAGGCAAATACTGTAGTTAATTTACGCACAGCAGGTGAAGTCATTGCTCAGTATCTGCTCGGTTAGTGTAGTGTAGTTCAGGATAATGCATTTTTTACATTTTGACGATTGCCTAAGCGTATTATCCGAAAAAAATTGTGTAAATTAGAGATTAATTGAACTAATAGGATGTTACCGATTGCGCGGCTTTCTTGGATAGTTTTTAACTTCTGTTGATCTATATCAAGAGCACTGTGCAAAAGCGGCGTATAGTGACTTTACCCAATCAGGGTAACTCAACTTGCTATGTAAGTTTGAGCATAAATCTATAAGGGAAAACCTATGAAAATTTTAAGTCGCGTATTGTTGGTCATGATGGCTGTAGTTACTTTGGCAGCTTGCCAACAAAGCGGACAAGGCCCGAGCAGACCAGCAGGTGGCTCGGCAGAAAGTGCTAAGTAAATTTAGTCCTTACTAAGTTAATGATGCCGTGGAAATAGCGGTATCATTAAATTTGGATAGCTGGTTAGCGCATTAAACATTCAGGGTCAGTTTTGCAAGGTTCGACGATGGCTTGTAAGATACTGAGCTTGTTGATATAAACGCCGCGGCGGTTTATCGAAATTATGCCTTCTTTGGTGAGTTCGGCAAATTGTCTGCTTACGGTTTCGATAGTAATCCCTAAAAAATTGGCGATATCTTGACGCCGCATACTGAGATTGAACTCTATATTGGAAAATCCCAGTGCGCCGTAACGTCGTGACAGCATCAGTAAAAAAGTCGCTAAACGCTCTTTTGCTGATCGGTGTCCCAGTAAAATGATTTTGTCATGATCGGAAATAATTTCTTTCCCAAGTATGCGTAGCATCTGCAGTTGTAAACTGGGTATTTTTACACACAATTCATTTAGGCTGGCTAAGGGTAATTCGCACACCGAGGCGGTTTCTAATGCAATGGTGGTGCAGGTGTTATGTCCAGATTGCAACGCATCTAAACCAATCAGCTCACCGGGTAAATAAAAACCAATCGTTTGTTCTTCTCCTTCGCTATTGGTTATAAAGCTTCTAAAAGATCCTGATTTGACTGCAAATAAACTGCAACATTTTTCATTTTGACGATACAGGGTGTCGTTGATCTGCATCGGGCGTTTATTTTGGATAATATTGACGAGTAAGTCGATTTCATTGGAATGTAAGCCGTACGGTAAGCAAATATCGGCCAGTCGGCAGTTGGCACATGAGGTAGTTGATACGGGTATTCCCATGCAGTGTAATCCTTGGAAAGAAACGCTTGCTTGCGCCAGACTGGCGCATAATCCTTGCTATGATAGGCTATTTTAGGGGGGGATGCTGATGTTTTTGAGCACTGGTTTCTGGAATTGTTGCGATTGATCACCTGCATTGTTTAAAGGCTTGGATGAGCCTTGGAAAATTTATTTCACAGATTGAAATATCATCAGTTTGGGGTTGCTGTTGCTGATAGCTGTGCAAGCTTTCTAAAATAAAATCAATGTGACGTTCACCTGTGGGTGTATGCTCTAAAGCAAATTGCAAACGGCTATTATCAAACATTTGTTGTTGTGAATTCATTTGTTCAATGATTCCGTCACTGTAGATAAATAAGGATTCTAGATTGGCAAACCGATGACAGCTGCTATGGTTAGTAAGCATGTTAGCCTCGATTCCAAGCGGTAGATTGTTAGAGATTAAGGTTTCCTGAATATGGTCGTGGCTGTCCAATAAGTAAACATCTGGCATGGCGCCTTGCCATAAATGGAATACACCTGCGTTTATCTCTATTTTAAAGATCACGGCAGCGCAAAATAAGTCCACGGGCAAGAGATGAAACATTTTGTCATTAATACTTTCGGCTAATTGTTCAACGCTGGGTAGCGTGTAACACACATTCTCAAAGGTTTCGTGCACTAATAGTACTGACAATGCGGATTGCAGGCCGTGACCAGTCAAATCACCCAGCATGAGATACAGCACCCCATGTTCTGGCATGCTGTGGGTAAGAATGAAATCTCCTCCCACCAAGCTTTTAGCGGCAATAAAACATTCTATGCCATCGATCAGCAGTGTATTTTGAGAGTTAATTTTGCTGTAGACGATTTTTGCCGTCTCCAGCTCGTATTCCAATAAGTATTTTTGTTTGGCAAGTTTTTTATTACTGTCGGCTAATTCCTCATTTTTTTCTTGCAACTGCCTTGTGAGCCGAGCTTTTTCAAATTTTAGATAGTATTGTGCTAGGGCATCGCCAATGACTTTTTGGATGACTGGCATGGGACAAGGTTTGGGGAGATAACGAAAAATGTTGGTTTCATTGATCGCGTTAATAGCCACATCCAGTTCTATATTTCCAGTCAGCATGATTTGAATGCTATCCGGTGCCAGCGTCTCTGCTTTTTTTAGAAACTCTACGCCATTCATAATTGGCATATTGTAATCCGATAAGATCACTGCTATATCCGTATGTTCACGTAAAATCTGTAGTGCATTTTCTGCAGAATTGGCGGTAAACAGCTGGAATTTACGACCTAAGGAACGATTGAATAAATGTAAAATATTATCTTCATCATCGACGCACAGGATTTTGTCTGAGGATTTTTCAAGCATTGGTAACCCCGGATAGAGAAAAGCTTCTATCCTGATTTAAATAAAAAGTTGAGTTAGTTACATCCTGTATTCATGGTGTACAAGCTTAGATAATGCGCTAGTTGATGCGATTGTTACGCTTATAACCTGATATAGCATAGGTGATTTTTAATAAAATTGTGAACTAAATACAGTTATTGATGCTAACTAATTGTTTTTTATTGTGCAATAGTCGTCATTATAAGTGTATTGCTATAGGGTGAAAATTGGGAATTGCATGCAAATTATGCTCAAGAAATTTTAGGTTTTGCCGCTAAGACTGCTCATAGTTTTTGGAGAATGACGGTGAATATAACAAAATTTCACAAACTGCCCGCTTTGGTAGTCATGGGATGGCTGCTGCAAGGCTGTGTGGTCAAAAATGATATGGCACGACTGCCTGTTCCCCCCGTTAAAACCCTAACCGCAATGGGCTACGGGACCGTAGATCGCAACCGCTTTTTACCTGCACAGCGTCGCTTAATGGGTATGCGGGCTTCTAAGATGGAAGCTTACCGCGCATTAGCAGAGCAAATTTACGGGGTACACTTAAATAGCCATACGACAGTGGAAAATATGATGGTAAAAAATGATAGTTACCGTTCCTATATTGATTCTGTGGTGCGCGGGGCGCGGGTAAAAAGTATCACGGCGATTGATGCCGACACCTACGAAACGGTGATGGAAATTGATCTAACCCCGCATTTTTATGAATGTGTGGGTGGTCCTGTTGCCGTGGTAAATGAGTGTCTGGGGATGGCCCAGGGCTTACCCATGTCAGCTCTGCCTGAAGGCAATAACGATCCGGGAAGGTTGGTCTCGGGGTGTAATAATGTAGATTGTTATCCCTACCCTGATACCCGCGGGTTTATTGCGAAACCCGAAGATACTGGAAATTTTTTGCAGATGTCCTATGCTCAAGCTAATAAGAGTGCAGCTAAACGCACAGGCCGCGAGCTGTCGGCTAAAAACTTAAGCAAACCTCATCGCTTATAACGCAGATTTTTGGAGTATTGCTATGCGCTTGCAACGTTGGATTATGCTATTACTGTTTTTATTCGGGTTATCTGCCTGTGCGCCTATTTGGGTACCGAGCACTTCGAGATACCATGTTTCGGGTTGGGGGTATACTACGGGTTACCCGATGTTTACGCCTCGAACTGAAGTCTATTATCCCCCGGCGACCAATTTTTATGGTGTAACTCGTTACTACCAAGATGGATATCAGTAAAGGTGAATTTTCCTGTTAAAACTCTCGTCATAAGTGCGCTGCTGCTTAGTTCTGCCTGTAGTTTATGGGAAACTAAGCCTGTAAAAGTCGCCAAGCCCCCCGTACAAGCGATAGTCGTTGAAGGTCATGCGGCGATAGTGAAAGGGACGCGCTTGCTGGCGCGCAAACAAGCAATCCAAGATGCGATTCGCCAAGCGACTCTCCAAGCCGGAACCCAAGTCAGCGCGCGCACGCAGATGAGTCAGAGTAGTATACAAACCGATACCGCGACTTTTCGTGCGGTAGCGGCCATCAGCAATACGCAAGTTTTGGACGAGTGGGTCAATGATGATGTGTATACCGTACGTGCTAAGGTGTTTTTAAGCCCCAGTGATAGTTGCAGTGCACCTTTCCGTAAACGTATTATTGCTACCGCTTTCCCTCCCGTGGATCCTGCGCAATTGAGCAGTTCAGAAGCTCAGGATATCTACAGCGGTGTGCCGCGCGAAATCACCAATCAATTAATCGAATCGCGTGACTTCATTGGTCGCAATGCCACTCAAATTACCTTATATGAAAATCCGGTCATGGCTCCAGAATTACCTGCCGATGACGCTTATCAGACGTCTAAAGTGATGCAAATGGCTGAGTATGAGGGGGTGCAGTTTGTGTTGTCGGGTGTGATTCGCGATCTACAAATTGAATCCGGCGATTATATTCGTGGCAGTGGGCCTATCGGTATGGCCAAAAGCTTTTTGCGTGATGTCTGGTCAAGACGCGGTATCGGGATGGATGTTTATGTCCATGACGGCTTTACTGGGGCATTATTGCTACAATATCGCTACACTGATGCCGCGCAGGGGGATGTTTGGCTGCCCCAAGATTATACGGTCGGCAGTGAACGCTTTAAAGCCACGGTCACGGGTGAAAAAATCACCCAAATAATAGCTAAAGCCAGTAGCGATATTCGGCGTGGTTTAAGTTGTTATCCCATGGCCACGCGCATCGTAAAAATTGAAAAAGACAATATTACGATAGATGCCGGAGCGCAAGAGAATCTAAACCCTGGCGATCAACTGGTGGTCTATAGTGATGTGGGCGAGAATATTCAGGTGGAAGGGCAGACGCGTTTTGTGGGTACAGACAAACATCCCGTTGGAGTGTTGACGTTGACGGATGTCCGACCCCGTTTTGCCAGCGGTAGTTTGGAGGTTCCACCTGGAAAAGCGGGCGTACGGGTAGGAGACTGGGTGCGATCATGGTGAAGGAAGCGCAATTATTAAAATTAGCCGATAAGTTAGGCGGTATTTTCTGGGCGCAAGAAAAATTACTGGCGGTCGCCGAATCGTGTACTGGCGGCTTGTTAGCGGCTATCTTGACCGAAATTCCTGGGAGTTCCTTGTGGTTTGATCGCGGATTCGTGACTTACAGTAATCAGGCAAAGTCAGAAATGCTCGGTGTAGATCCCAATCTAATTGCCGAATATGGTGCAGTCAGCAGTGAAACGGCCTTAGCGATGGTGGCGGGGGCGATTAGGCAAAGTCGAGCTGATTATGCGGTGGCTATTACGGGAATTGCAGGGCCTGGGGGTGGAACGGATCATAAACCCGTGGGCACAGTGTATATTGCCTGGCAGGCAAGGCATGCGCAAGGTTACTGGGAGCTACAACATTTTACGGGAGATCGGCATAGCGTAAGGATGCAAACCGTTAACCGGGCTTTAGAATATTTAGTTGCGCAGCTTGTCGGTAAATCAGCGCAGTGATACACGCGCTGTTAACGTTTGATAGGCTCTAAAATAGCGTCAAGATTGAGTTGATCACAAAAATCTAAAAATTGTTCGCGTATCGATAATAGCGGCGCCTCTTTAGGAATAATAATAACCATTTTCACCGAAAAAATGAGACTTTGATTATAGTGTGTGGCATAGCGGCTGGCGTTAAATTCTTGAATAGCAATGTTATTTTCGTTTAAAAATGTCAGAATGCTTTGTAGGGTTTCATCCTGTTCCAGGGTGATGACCTCTAAAGAATACGGCATACCTTCAATATCTTTTTCAAGTTTATCGATGCGCAGGGTGTGTGCTTGAATGCCTAACTTTTCCTGTAATACCGCCAAATTGTTTTCAAAACGGGCGATATGATTCCAATTACCTTCAATCAGCAAATACGCTGCACTGGCTTTTCCCAGACGCGAACTACTCGCATCCAGCAGCGTACATTTACAATCACTAATCGTTAAGAAAATCTCAGAAATAAATCGGTATACATTTAATCCAAGTAAGGTGACAGCAAGTTGCATAGAATATCCAGCGTTGGAGGGGTGGTTTAAGTGTAACACTAATTCTAGTGTTGACCAAATACGCCGGGTTTTGCTATGAGCGAGTTAAATTTCAGCATGCTGCAATGCATTTAGGAGAAAAACATGTCTAATTCCAATAAGGAAATAACACCGCCATCTGCTTATCAAATTATTTTATGTACCTGCCCAGATAGGCAACTAGCAGAGTTGCTTGCACGGCAATTACTCGAAGCAAAGTTGGTGGCTTGCGTAAATATTCTGCCCGGGATCACCTCGATGTACCATTGGGAAGGGCAAATTGAATCAAGCGCAGAATACCTGCTAGTGATCAAAGCCGTGGCTGAAAATTACTCCCAGATTGAACAAGGCATCGTAGAACTGCATCCCTATGCTATCCCTGAGATTATCGCGAGACCCATTACCCACGGTTTAGCTGCGTATTTAGCTTGGTTGGGGAGCGTGCAGGGTTGATTGCTTTGTTGTGCTTATAGATAATTATTGTTTATTCATCTGAGCTCTATAGTACTCAGTTAAATTTGATTTGTTGGTTATGTGTCGCTATCGCGACGCTTTTTTAATCGGGTTCTCGCACCCGAGGGCGAAATACTTTCTTTTGCTCCGCCTCGGCAACTGCTCCCGGCGTTGCTCTACCTCCTGCATCCGTGCAGTCGAAAAGAAAGTATTCAAAGAAAAGGCGGCCCGGTTACCGCTGATGTCTTGCGCTCCTCGTAGTTATCGGGGGATGGCAAAAGGGATAATGTCGTTTACCTTAATCCTGTGGAAAAGTTTTGCTGCATCTTTAAATCAAGGGTTATGAATTTTTTTTATCCGACAAATGAAGCTTGACTGAGTACTAGTGCTCAGTTGAATCAGCAACAATCATCAATAAGAACAACAAAGCAATCAACCCTGCACGCTCCCCAACCAAGCTAAATACGCGGGTAAACCGTGGGTAATGGGTCTCGCGATAATCTCAGGGATAGCATAGGGATGC
>SXIZ01000077.1 GCA_005779525.1 Methylococcaceae bacterium | reverse complement strand
TAGCATTACCAGTGAAAATGCCAAGACTACTCCAGATTGGCGAGTTAGATTATGGTTGCGCATCGTATTCACCTTAAATTAGATTGCGTAACGCAATCGTAGTAGAAACGACTCGATAAATGCTGTTATCTGTAGGTTGATAAGCAACACCGTCTACGGTATAGGGAACCTGAATTTTACTTAGATGCGTATTTTCACTTTTTATCACTAAGCTAAGTCGAACACTCACAACCCGATTCCATATCGAACCTGAGCCTAGATTGGCAGCGTCCAGGTAAAAATTAGCCGCATTATCTCCATCGTTATCCACCCCATAAAGCACCAGCATTTTTTGGACATTGCTAATCAAATTGACTGGAGGATCAGTCAGTGCGCAGTTTTTACCAAAGTTAGCATCACAAAATGAATTCACAGAACGCTGAGAAGTACACATTAAATTGCCGTTATTGATAAAGAAATAAATGCGCACCACATGGACATCAATATCAGGATCATCAGTCGCAGACAAAATACTATTACTGGTACAAGGCGAGCTGCTGTTACTGGGATTATCCGGGCTTAAATCTTCAGCATCCACCAGCTGATAGCGAATCACAAATGAATCATTAGCGGGCTTGGGATTATTGTTGGTATCCCCTTTAATATATTCCCCTAACTTTAATTGATACGTCACCCCTGTTATGGGCAGTAAAATGGGTTGAGGTTGCGTAAAAACCATATTTGCACTTCCCCCGCTATCTAAACGACTACGCAAGCCACCGGCACGACGAACTTCGCGTTGTAAAATCTGTTGCGCGAAACGGCTGTCTTCCATAATCGAACTTTGTGCCGCTTGGAAATCTTTACTTTGTTGCATTTGAGTAAATAGGCTAGCAATGGCCGCAATAATAACCAGGCTTAAGACTAAGCTAATCATTAATTCAATCATCGTAGAACCGATTTGCATGCGTTTCATGGCTACATCTCAAAATCAAATTTAGAGGTCGTTTGTAAATTACCCGCCCAACTTAAACGTAAACATAATTTGGTGCTATTCCCTTGGCAAACCGTGCTCCCGGAAACTGGGCTTTTCACCACAGTAGCCGAAGCCGAAGTACCCAGTAGCGCTTGAGCATTGGTTTTCCAGATACAATAATCGTAAGCGGCCATCGCTGTTGGACTGCAACTATTGGCGATGCTATTGCAACTGTTGGAACAATTGCTAGCAGGCGTTGGCAGCGTAGCAACCCGCCATGAGCCAATATTGGCACGAATCCGATCCGCCATTTCTGAGGTTAGTGTTAATGCCTGGGTGTATAAATAGGCATCTTGGTTGTCTTTAAGCGACATAATTTGGGTTGAACCTAGACCAAGTAAACCAATGGCAACAATGACTAGGGACACTAAAATTTCTATTAAAGTAAAGCCAGTTACATTTAACCTTGGCATGTGCATACATTAAGCTCCTTAACTGCAGCAGCTACTGGATTGTCTACGAAAAATGCTTCGGAGATTGTTTAGTTACAGAGAGTGTAGTCAAAATTTAGTTAATAACGTAAATAAAACCAAGAATTTGCCAGTCAATTAACATTTTTGGAAATTTTAATGCTGAATTTGTGGAGCAATTCACTGAAAAAGCCTTGGTTTTCGTAAAGTTATCGTGGCCAAACTTTCGTTGGCATGCGTTGAATTATACTAGGGATTTTACGCTTAACATTCAGTTAACATTCACTTTTTGCTATACACTTTGCAGTTCAGATGACTAGATTGACGTATGGCTAAAATCTGGGCTAACTGCAGAGCGCGTTTGTGTTTTAGTTTCTAAGCCAATGCCAAGCATATTTAATCGAAATGACGCATCTATGCGTAAACCAGAGGCTTTTGATGCGGTTAGAGTGAGTGTTCTTAATATCAAATTGATCTGCAAGCTAAAAAGGGTTAATCGTAATTCGCCAAAATTTAAAATTCGGCTACAGTTAGAATCAATATTGAGGTGAATTCTTAGCAACGATAAATTGATAAGTAAAATATTTATCTAGGTCTGCAATTATAAATTCTGCAGCGAGTGAAGATAACTTCAATTTATCTTAAATTTTTTCGATTTTTGTCGGACAGGTCGTGAACACAAAAAATTGCATTGCTAGCCTGATAAAGTTCTGCATCGGCACAGTATTATTAAGTTGCACATCCTTTGTTGCTGCTAATGATGAACCCCCAAAAGGTGATACGGTTTTACGCATAGGGTTTTTTTATCCGAGTATCAGCCAAATTGCTGATCGGACGGATATTTTAGTGTCTATGAATTTTTGGATGCAGGAAATCAGTCAAAATTTTGACCAGCCCGCAGCACAAGTGCAATTATTTGATAAAATTGAAGTTATGCAACAGGCCTATGCAAGCGGGAATATCAATATGGTGGTTGCGCCTCCGATGTCGCTTGCGATACATTTTGACCGGAACAGTTTAACGGATTGTATGATAGGTCGGCGTGATAAGGACAAGTTAGATTCATTATTATTGATATCCAGAACCAATATTCGAGCATCTAGTCTGATGGGTCTTAAGGACAAGCATTTATTAACTCCAGATAATGATGAGTTGGCAGAAATATTTTTAAATTTGTTAACGCTAAAAGCCTCTAATCTTCCGTACACCAAATTTTTTGGCAAAGTCTCGCGCAGCAAGCAAGCTCGACGAATGATATTGGATTTGTTTTTTGATAAGGCCGATGCGGCGCTAATAAACCAAACGACTTATGATGTCATGTTGGAACTAAATCCCCAAATTGCTAATAAAGTGAAGATCATGGAAATCTATCCATTAGTTTCTAGAAGTTACAGTTTTGTTCACCCGGATTATGCAATGCGCGAGCGCTTAAAAAGCAATTATTTAAAAGTTGCAGAAACTGCAAGGGGGCGTCAATTGCTGACGATTTATCAACACGATGCTTTAGCCTTTTGTGATGTCCATGACCTAGATAAATTCGATGCTTTATATGCTGAATATCAAAAATTAATGCAAAAAGTGTCTACTCCGCAAAAACGTAAACATTAAGCGCTCAGCGTGGCGGGAAGTGTTTCTGTAATTTAATGCTTTACTTGTCAAACTTGACAGCTTATAAACTGGAACTCTGCTTGGTGTCAGACTCATTCTTATTCCTCGTTTAGAGCTCTGCGAAAAGGCCCATAATTTAGCGGTTCTAGCCTCATCGTCTATCGATTTTGGATAACTCATGAAATTAGCCAGATTGCTCAATGTTTTACTGTGCGCGTGTTTATTAACGGGATGTATGCCTGCCATACCTCCTTTAGGAGCAAAAATGTACCCTGCCAAAATTACCGCAACCACCTTTTTCACCACTGATGGCGCGGCGCTGCCGTTGCGTCGTTGGTTACCGACAAGGCCGCCCCAAGCGGTGATGTTAGCGTTGCATGGTTTTAATGATTACAGTCTGTTTTTTGACACTCCGGCCCAATTTTTTAGTGCCGCCGGGATTGCTTGTTATGCTTTTGATCAACGGGGATTCGGTCGAGCACCCCAACGCGGTTACTGGGCGGGTAGTGATACCTATATCGACGATGTGAGTATGTTACTGAGTTTGCTTAAACAGCAGCATCCTGGATTACCGATTTTTTTATTGGGCGAAAGTATGGGGGGGGCGATTGCACTGAATGTGGCGACGCAGACACCCCAAGCGGAGTTAAATGGAATTATTCTGGCCGCTCCAGCAGTCTGGGCGCGATCAACCATGCCGTGGTACCAAACTAGCTTGTTATGGACTTTAGCGCATACTGTACCGTGGATGCGTTTAAGTGGGAAAGGTTTGGGCAAATTGGCGTCAGATAATATTGAGATGCTACGAGCGATGGGGCGTGATCCGCTCATCATTAAAGAAACTCGGGTGGAGGCTATTTATGGCTTAGCTGATTTAATGGACCAAGCCTATAGCAATGCTCAGTCAGTCGAGAGCAATACTTTATTACTCTATGGCGAGAAAGACGAGATTTTACCTAAAGAGCCTGTCTATGCTTTTATCGAGCAGCTGTTGGCTACGCCAACACGTGAGCGTAAGACCGTCAACATTTATGATAATAGCTATCATATTTTGTTACGTGATTTAGGTGCCAAAAGTGTTTGGCAGGATATTCTAAGCTGGATGCACAAGCACACCGGAAGCTTATCCGCCGTCGCGCAGCCTTAGCGTTGACTGCGGTGAAAAAACACTGACTTGCAGATCAAAATCGTCCAACAGCTATCCGCACGAGCAGACAATTTTTGCTGCTCCGGCGGTAAACCGCTTTCCGCTTATTCTTTTAAGCGAGTATTACACACATCAATTTGGAATGAACACTATGTTTAAACATCTGTTAAAAAAGGTTATAGGACTCAGTAGCTTGCTGTTCGCGGTGACAGCTTGTACCGGTATACCTGAAGGCGTGCAAGTGATCGATAACTTTGAGATGCAACGATATCTTGGAACATGGTATGAAATTGCGCGTCTGGATCATCCCTTTGAACGTGGCTTACAACGCATTTCTGCAGAATATCGTTTGCGTGAAGACGGCGGCATAGACGTGTTGAATCAGGGGCAAAATATCGAGTCTCAGGTTTGGGAGCAAGCGGAGGGCGTGGGCTATTTTATCGACCGACCGACGCAAGGGCGCTTAAAAGTCTCGTTTTTTGGGCCATTCTATGGAGCGTATAACATTATCGCACTGGATAAAGTTAATTATAGTTACGCCATGATTGTCGGGCCAGACCGAGATTTTCTGTGGATTCTATCACGGAGTAAACAATTACCTGCCGCCACCTTAGACAGCTTAATTCAACAGGCGAAAAGCTTAGGTTTTGCGACGGAGCAATTGATTTATGTAAAACAATAGTGTGTAAGTACTGCTAAATTATATTTGCACGGTCTGGTTCCTGAAAAAAAAATACGTATTTTGTCGCCGATAAAAGTGCTACGGACATGGATTTAAAAATAAAAGCGGATAGACTGTGGTCACAGGTGAAATTATCATCATAGCTAATTAATAGTTAGGGGCTTGGTTAATGTTTAACATATCCTTCGATCCAAATAAACCGATAACCGGTAAATTTAGCGTTGTTATAAAACGATCAGTGCGCGAGGTTTTTTCCTTTATCGGCGAACAATTTTTTGAAAATTATCCGAAATGGGCGACCGATGTTATTGAATTTGAGCCGTTAAATGGCAAAGAAGCCGTTGTCGGTGCGCAAGCACGACAGCTAAGAATTGATCAAGGTAAACAAGTAGCCTCAATTTTTCAGCTGCATGATTATCTGCCGAATAGCTTGATAGCGTTTAAGGGCGTGACTGCTGAATATCGCGATAGTTATGTGTTGGACGTGGCAGATGATCCAGACTGCACCTGTCTAACTTATACCTTCGAACTGTTAAACCTCGAATTGTTTATGCGACCCTTTGAGAAGTTGATTCGTATTGCAATTGAGGATGGGGCAGAAACAACGGTGGAAAATATAAAAAATCTGTTGCACGCCTCCGAGCAGTCCTAGTCCGTGCTGAAGCTATACCTTAAGAACTTCGAATTACGTTATCAAATCTTACTTTAGGAATTTAACTATGAGTTTTATTGTTGAAAAAGACAGCGGCCTAATCCCTCAAATACTTTCCGCTATCTTGGATGAATGCGTCAATGGCGTGACCTTGGCAGACCCAGATTTGCCTGATTCACCGATTGTCTATGCCAATAAAGCTTTTGAAAAGCTTACGGGCTACACGCAGGAAGATATTATTGGGCGCAATTGTCGGTTTTTACAGGGGCAGGATCGGGAACAGACCGCACGTTATGATATTCGTAAAGCCTTAGATAATCATCAAAATATCGAGGTCACCCTCAGAAATTATAAAAAGAACGGTGAGTGATTTCATAACCATCTAAAAATTACCCAATTGTTAGATCGTAAAGGCCGGGTGATCTATTACCTGGGCGTGCAATACGATATTAGTTATAAAGTGAAAGCCGAAGATGAAATTCAAGAATTAAGTAGTTTATTAAATCGATTATCCCAAGTAGATGATTAGTATTTACAGCAGCGCATGTCGTCATCATGTTCAATGCTGAAAAAAAGCTTTACTGAGCACTTTGTTTTTAAACTCTGAGGTAATTACGTAGTCTAAGGGTGCGTATTGACAAATTTGAGGCCTTGAACATGAATAACACCGAAGATCTATCTGCTGTATCGAACGTGGAACTGCCCATTACCGAAGATGGTTTACTGTTTAACGAAGTTTTTTTCGCTGTCGCAATGCTGGCATTCGTGTGGTTGGTGATTTTAGAAAAAAAACGGCCATTACTGCATTTCCCGCAAGAGATCGGTAAAGGCTCATACATTACCAATACCACGGCTTTTATTTTTAATAATTTCATCTTAACGGTTTTGCGCGCTTCAAGTTTATTTTTGGTCGCGCAGCAATTTTCGTCGATTGGGCTGCTCAGTGGCCTAAGTAGTGGACCCATCAAATGGTTATTGTCATTTATTCTGTTTGATTTGGCGATTTATGTCTGGCATTTAGCCAGCCACCATTACGAATTTCTCTGGCGTTTTCATAAAGTGCACCACAGTGATAAAAGTTTTAATGTCACTACGGGTTTTCGCTTTCATGTTTTTGATTTATTTTTAGAAATTCCTTACAAATGTCTCTTTGTGATTTTAATTGGGGTAGAAGCTAATTTAGTTCTCGCCATAGAAACGGTGGAACTACTGTTTATATTCTTTCACCATGCCAATTTGCGCTTTGCTTTTGAAGAACGCATTTCGCATTTCATTATTACCCCAGCTTTACACCGTACCCATCATTCTGCCATGCGCCAAGAGCATGATAGCAATTACGGTATCGTTCTAGCGGTCTGGGATAAGCTGTTTGGCACGCGTAAAGAATTGATTCCCCAAAAAATTGGCTTAGACATAATTGAAGCTGAAAATTTTTTACAACTGTTTTTTTTAGCATTTGTGACCGAGCGACACATTCGGAAAATTTTAGCCATTATTCCAAAGGGAAAGAAACGCTCTTAACTGTGATCGCTTAGCTAAAAAATACACACTAATAAGCTTGACCATCAGAGGTCCTCACCCTGAAGTAGAGGGTAACTGGATGCAAGTTATGCGGTTTTATTTCTTAGCATCCAGATTTTTTTCTTTATAAATCAAGGATTGTGTCAGAGTATGTTAATCAAAATCCAAAATGAACTCCCTGAACATGCGATCACACCTCCGGAGGTTTATGCAGCGCGGCGAACGTTCCTAAAATACGGATTAACCACCACACTTACTTTGGGTAGTGGATTGCTGTCACAGCCTGCCTTCCCACAACTCGGGCAGGCTGAAGATCCTGCTAAGCTTGAACTAACACCACTAAAACACATTCAAAATTACACCAACTTCTACGAATACAGCTACAACAAGGAAGATAGCAGCATTTGGGCGCAGAATTTAACACTGGATCCTTGGTCGATTGAAATTAATGGTGCTGTCGCCCGACCGGGTCACTATCATCTGGAAGATATTCTGCACCGTTTTCCTGCAGAAGAACGCATCTATCGTTTTCGTTGTGTTGAGGCCTGGGCGATGGTCGTCCCCTGGTTAGGTTTTCCGTTGGCAGATTTACTCAAACTGGTTGAACCCACCTCAAAAGCTCGCTTTGTGCAATTTACCAGTGTTCTGCGGCCGGAAGTCATGCCCAATACTCGGCGGAGCAGTATGCTGATCTGGCCTTATACCGAAGCCTTACGCTTAGATGAGGCGCTGCATCCTTTAACCTTGCTGGCATTTGGGATGTATGGCAAACCCTTAGCCAAACAAAATGGTGCGCCGCTAAGATTGGTGGTGCCTTGGAAATACGGTTTTAAAAGTATCAAAGCCATCGTGAAAATTTCATTACTTGAACAGCAACCTATTTCTAGCTGGAGTTTAGCGGCTCCTAAGGATTATGGTTTTTACGCCAATGTCAATCCTTCGGTCCCACATCCACGCTGGAGTCAAGCCACAGAGAGACTTCTGGGTTCACGTTTTTTTACCCCAAGACGGCGCACGGAGTTGTTCAACGGCTATGCTGAGCAAGTGGGTGAGTTATATAGCCATTTAGATTTAGAGCGTAATTTTTAATGCTACGCTTTAATTTGTGGTGGGTCATGATGATCACGGGCTTGCTGCCATTTTGCGGGCTAGTGTTAAAAATTGCGCTAGATAATTTGGGTGCTAATCCCGTGCAAGCGGTGCATTATTATCTTGGGCTTTGGAGTATCCGCTTTTTGTGTTTGAGTCTGGCCGTTAGCCCGTTACGCAAAATCACCTCGTGGAAATGGCCGTTAACCTATCGGCGCATGATTGGATTATTTACCTTTTTTTACACCAGTTTGCATGTCTTTAGCTATCTAGTATTAGATCATGCCTTGGTGTGGCAAAATATTGCGCAGGACATGCTTGAAAGTCCTTATATCTTCATGGGCCTATGCGCTTATATGATTATCTTGCCGATGGCAATAACCTCGACGAAAGCTTGGCAAAAGCGCTTAGGGAGTAATTGGAAGAAACTCCACCGCTTCGTCTATCTTGCAGGCGTGACTGCGGTCATCCATTATTTTTGGCAGTTAAAAGGCAATCTCGCTGAACCCTTGTTATATAGCTTAATCGTTGCTTTATTACTGGGGTTCAGGTTGGTGATGCGCTACAAGAAGTAACTTGTGTGTATCTTGAAGTACTCAAATTTAACGAGCAATTTAAATACTGCGTTCGTCGATCACTTTATTCTGGGCCATTGTCCGAATTGATCACCACTACGCCCATATCGCAGAAGGCTCATTTTGCTGCAAGACCATGATACTCGTACTCAGTCAAACTTTATTTGTCGGTTAGTTGTCGCTATCGCGACGTTGGTCTAATCGAGTTCTCGCACCCGAGGGTGAAATACTCTCTTTTGCTCCGCCTCCGCAATTGCTCCTGCGGTGCTCGACGCGGTAAACAGGATTAAAACTCGTTTTCCGTAAACCTGAAAAGTACCTGACTATTAGACAAGATTTCAAGATGTAAATGGTTTGCTGAACCGCCAAAACAGGATTGACCTCTGAGTGGCTCTAATATGCTACAGGAAACGAAAATATCTTTGCATGTCATGTCGTGAACAAGGGCTTTAAACACTTGAAGACCCAGTGATTTGCTTCTCCGGGAATAATCAGCAAGGCTTGATCCATACTAATTCGCAAGTACCTTGGCTTGGTATCAGCCTCCTGTATCTCTGATGCGCTGAGTTCTTAAGAAAATTCATGAGTATGACTAAATTTTAAAGTGTGAGGGAATCTATTAACTTTTGAATCGATTTAGTTCATGGATATGTTCGGACTCAACTTAAAGTCTTAATAAGCAGGGGCTATGCTATAGATAATATTTGGGCATAAGATATACGTTCCATTGACACGCAGAGTAAATAAAATGCAGCACGAGTTTTGGTATGAACGCTGGGAGCAAAATCAAATTGGATTTCATCTTGCAGAAGTTAATCCTCATTTACGTAACTTTTGGCCTACATTAGGATTGGCGCCGCACAGTCGAGTACTACTGCCATTATGTGGTAAGTCTGTCGATATGTTGTGGTTGCTGGCGCAGGGATTTCAAGTGGTTGGGGTGGAGCTAAGTCCGCTTGCCGTTGCCGCGTTTTTCGAAGAAAACCAGTTGCCTGCGAGCATTCGTTCGGCGGGAGAGTTTCAGGTTGCAGAAATTCCAGGATTACAAATTTATTGTGGAGATTTTTTTAAGCTCACTCGCCAGGCGTTGGGGCATATTGATGCGCTGTATGATCGCGCTGCTTTAGTCGCTCTACCGCCAGCAATGCGTATCGACTATGCTAATCACCTCAAGCAACTATTGTCCCCGGGGCAGCAAAGTTTGTTAGTGGCGTTTAATTATCAGCAAGTCGAAATGGCTGGTCCGCCATTCAGTGTTCCTGGCGAGGAAATCGCAAGTTTATACGCAGAATGGTGTGATACCGAGTTACTCGCAACGACAGATATTTTGCAACAAGAAGCACATTTTAAGGCTCGAGGACTGAGTGTTTTGTACGAGGAGGTCCATCGGCTCAAGGTGCGCTAGGCTTTGGAAGAGCTTAGCTGCAGAAGCTTGCTGAGTTCAAAATAACGACTACACTCTGTGCAATTGCTTAGCATAATGCTTTAGGAGTAAGTACGTGAAACCCCAACTGCACTACATAATTCGTTTGATACTCATCTTGCTTTGGTTGCCCTGGACACAAGCTGCTGAATGCTACACCGGGACCCTCCCAAGTAATACCCCACAATTTACCGCCGCCCAGTTATTGATTCAGGGACAACCCCGATACGCTTGGGTCTATAAACCCAATCGATTTGCGCCTATGCCGCTGATGATTTTCTTCAGTGGCACGGGCAGTACTTTGGAATTTAGTACCTTGGATGAATTAGGCAAAGCGGCTGTGCAAGAGTTTGCGGAACGTGCTGGCGTAGTTTTAATCTTTGCATTGCCGCAAGCGGTGAATCATGGTGATTGGGATCATGGTGCCGATGGTTTATATTGGGAAACCGCACAATATGCTAGCCTCGATAGCGCGGCTTTTAGTGATCCTATTCTAAACCCCGACTTAAATTTTACTCGCGCCTTGATAGATGAAGCTAATCTAGTTTACCCGATCGATAACAATCGGATTTATTTCAATGGTTTTTCGAGCGGTGCCTTTTTTTCCTATTTTGCCGCCGCTGTGTTACATGAACAGGTGGCCGCCTTTGCCGCAACGGGAGGCGGATTAGTGCTTAGCCAAACCACTGCCGGGCAACCTGTGTGTCAAGTTCCCTCTGTTCCTGCTGATGTCGGCAGTAGTCGGAGTTGTAATGCGGCTGGTTGGACGACGCAAACCTGTGTCACACCCGGAGCCATCCCAAGACCGCTAGCGCCAGAGCAAGTCGATTGGGTACCTCCCGCCTACTTACAAGCCAACGATGATGATAATTCCGTGCCGTTTGTGCATAGCTGTCAGTTAGCGCATGCGTTAGAAAAAAACAGCGCGACCGAGATTCACATTATTCACCAAGGCGGTGGCCATAGCGTCAATGCAGGGTATCTGGATGCTTCCTGGAATTTTCTTCAAACGAAACGTTTGGATAGCCAACTCGAACGTGCGGCAGAGCGTATTTTTAATTTTGCTGCAGCCCGTTATCCGACATTATTCAATCCGCCAGTGAATGCAGCAAACTATGATTTTGGCTATTATTACCGCTACTACCCTGGTAGTAATAGTTACTTAGGGTTGCAAGACCATAATATTTATTATGCACTTCCAACTACGGGGATACAGGCAGCGGGGAGCATCAGCACATTTTTACCTCAGGCGAAAGCCGCTGGGTTTTAAGTGTGCAATAGCGTTTCTGGGGACAGCGTTTCTAAGGTCTGTAACTGTTCGTTTGGGTGCATTTGTTAGCCAGCAGCTGCTGAGTTATCTAGCAGGAAGTTACACGTGATATGCAATTTTGCAGGCGGTATCTGCGTGCTAAATTCATAAATTCACTGTGTTATTGCGAATTTTGTTGTAAAGTAGCGGCTAATTAAGTTCGTGAGGTTTTGCATAAAACCTTGTAGACTATACGGCTTTAAATTTCAATACATAAGGAAACTTTTACTCATGAGTTCTGCAAAATATCTTTCGATTTTTACCCCGACTGACGCGCAACAACGCAAAGCAAATTTCGAAAGTTACTGGGAATTTACCCAGCAGCATGGTGGCGCGTTATTGGAGGCGGATCAGGACTTAGAAAAAAAACGTGCGCGTTTGCAGCATTTTCAAGATAACCCCGTACGCTTACGTAAGCCATTGGCTAACCCGGACGCGTTTTATCGAAATTACATTACTTTACAGGATGATATCAACAGCTTAGATCCTATGACGTTGATGTTAACTGCAATTTATAAATTTGCACGTCATGAATGGGTAGGGATTAAAGGCGCGTGGGATGTGGTTCCTGACATGGCAAATTCACATACTATTGAAGATAAAATCAGCCGCGTGCATTTAGCAGAAGAATTTTGTCACGGACGTTTATTTAACGAAATGTTAGTGACCTGTGGCTTAGACAAAGTGGAGTGGGTACCGTTAAGTCCGTGGAAAGAAAAAGTGTATGAGCAATTCCCCAAATTTCCAGGCTTTTTAATGGATACGCCAGCATTTGTTACCGAGCTGATGGGGGTGACTTTTTATTTTAATTTGTACGAATTATTCGATAAAGTGTTAGTGGATGAGCCTGAAGTCTGCGAACGCTTTAAAGCGTTGTTAGACGAAATTACCATTGACGAAGTCGCGCATGTTGGCCAACGCCGTAATTTTATTGGTAATACCGGCATTAAAATTGCCAAATGGTTAGTCGCGCCTTTTTATACCATGTTTTTTAACGATATCCCCGAAGTGGGTGTGTTGTTCGATGTGAAAAAAATGATCAATCATGGTCTGGCGTTTGATTTCAATAATGTTCCTGATTATATGCTGGAGCGGAGTTGGATTCCTTCGTATTGTAAAGCTTAAAGCATTCAATCTTACCAAACGCTATCCTTTAGCGTTTGGTAATCTCATTAAGGAAAATAAACTATTAGCGTGAGCTTGGCGCTACATAGTGAGTCGACCGCTGTAAATGTATTATTTTGCTTTCAGTTTTCTCTGTTTAAATTTTTTCGATCATTGCGCATGGATCAATCCTTAATTTTCGATTTAGACCTGATTAATCGTTACGATAAAGCCGGGCCGCGTTACACCTCTTATCCCACTGCCTTAGAATTACATGAAGGATTTGCCGATCCAGAGTACCGGGAACACATCGCTTATTCAAATGCTCAAGGTGGTCCGCTATCACTTTATGTGCATGTGCCATTTTGCGATACCGTGTGTTTTTTCTGCGGTTGCAATAAAATTATTACCAATAATCGTAAGCATGCCGAACCGTATTTGGAAAATTTGCTTATCGAGTGTGCGCTGCAAGGCGCGTTATTTGATAAATCCCGGATCGTCAATCAATTACACTGGGGGGGCGGAACGCCGACATTTTTAACGCATGCTCAGATGCAGCGTTTAATGCAGGGGTTACGCCAAGCATTTAATTTACGCGATGACGATTTAGGTGAGTATTCGATTGAAGTCGATCCGCGCGAAACTGATGATCATACGATCGAACAGCTGCGTGCCATGGGATTTAACCGCGTCAGTCTGGGTGTGCAGGATTTTGATCCAGCCGTGCAGCGGGCGGTGAATCGGATTCAATCCGAGGCGCAAACTTTTGCAGTGTTGCAAGCTGCGCGCGAATATGGTTTTCGTTCCACCAATGTCGATTTAATTTATGGTTTACCGTTGCAAACGGTAGAGAGTTTTTCGGCAACGTTGGATAAGCTATTAACAGTGGCGCCAGATCGCTTTTCGGTTTTCAATTATGCGCATTTGCCGCAGCGTTTTAAAACCCAACGGCAAATCAAGGAACAGGATTTACCGTCGGCGCAGGTCAAATTAGATATTTTGCAAATGTTGGGTAAAAAGCTTTCTGAGGCGGGCTATGTATACATTGGTATGGACCATTTTGCGAAACCCGATGATGAATTAGCGATTGCTCAACGTGAAGGGAAGTTATACCGTAATTTCCAAGGCTATTCGACGCATTCAGATTGCGATTTGGTCGGTTTAGGCATGACCTCTATTGGACGGGTGGGCAATGCTTATATGCAGAATGTCAAAGATCTTGAAAGTTATGCCTATAAAATTGAACATGGTTTACTTCCGGTGTTTAAGGGGGTAGAACTGGATGACGATGACCAATTGCGTCGTGCAGTTATCACCCAGTTGATTTGTCATTTTGATTTAGATTTTCGTGCTATAGCAGCTGAATTTGCGATCGATTTTCATGCCTATTTTGCCTCTGAGTTGGAAGCTTTAATCCCAATGCAACAAGATGGTTTGTTAAGTCTCACAAGCACGGGGATTCAAGTCTTACCCGCAGGGCGATTATTGATTCGTAATATATGTATGGTCTTTGATCGTTATTTGGTACAAAAAGCTCAGCAGTTTTCTAAAGTGATCTAAGACGATATGCGACCCTAAGCAAGCATGGTTTTACGTATTGCTTTGCTCTTGCTGGTCAGTGCCATGTTAATTTTCTGTGTCATGGCTGGCGTGTATAAACTGGGGTTGGTATTGCTGGCAGATGGATTGCGCTGGATTGCCACAGAAACGCTATTGTTGGGCAGTGTAGTGCTGATTATGGTCGCAGTAGCTATGCTGCTTCGCCAGATCGTGCAGCAAGTACGGGGATATTTTGCCCCTGCAGCACGGGTACATCGGCGCTTGCTGTTTGTACAGAGTAAAAAACTCCAACTGGCGAGGCTTTGGGGATTTAAAATTCAACAGCTACACTATTTTAACTCCCTAAAGCGTCGCCGCTTGTTAAATGCCGATAATGCACGGCAAGTGAAGGCTTTAGCCAAGTTAGTTCAACGAGATTTAGTTAATATGCAAGCAACGCTATCCTCTGCACAACTACAGCAGTTTAAACAGCAAATCAGACGCGCCCAACGCCAAGCCGATCTTGCGGGTTTACTGGCATTACAGCAACAACTGCAGGCGTTACATTAATTATGCTAAATTGGAAGCAACCTTGGATGTCAATGTTAACGCTCTGGCAACAGTTACGGACCAAGCACTTGCATTGGCAACTGGATAACCAAAGCGAATTCCAGCAATTAAAACAACGACAGGCACTGGCTGAACAGGATTTAGTGGCGGAATTAAGCAAACGCAGTGCGCAGTTAGAGCATGAATTGGCAATGCTGCAGACTTCGCAAACTGCACAGTTGGATATTTTGAAAGCCCAATGTCAACAAGATGTCAAAGATTACAAACATTATTTGCAGGCGTTGGAGCAACTGAAAATAAGCCTACAAAAACATTATGCCCATTTGCCCGATGCTGTAGCATTCACCATTCATCATCATGCCAAGCATTTATTGAATGCCATGTGGGAAGCTGAAAATTTAGAGGCTAAAATGCGGCATGAAATGCAATTATTGCAATTACTGGCCAGTGTGCATGAAGATGCACGTAATTGTTTAGCCAGTAGTCCCAAAGTTGAATATCCAGAACACACGCTGAAGCTGTTAAATACGCATGTTGCAATTCCAGGCCAGGATGTAAGACGATGACTGACAATGAATCTTTGGAGTCTGTGCTAGGCTGGCGCGAGTGGGTTGCCATGCCTGCATTAAATATCGATAAAATTAAAGCCAAAGTCGATACCGGTGCCCGCTCTTCCGCACTGCATGCCTTTGTGATTGAACCTTATCACCGGGGTAAAACTTCCTGGGTGATGTTTGCGATTCATCCGGATCAGCGCAGCGATGAACGTATTATTGAGTGCCATGCTGAAGTTAAAGATAGACGGATAGTTTCCGACTCAGGCGGGCATAAACAACGGCGCTATGTGATCGAGACTCCCGTGATCCTAGGGCCACAGCTGTGGACCGCAGAAATTACCTTGACCAATCGAGATTGTATGCGCTTTCGTATGCTGATTGGTCGGACATTGATGCGCGGTCGTTACACCATTAATCCAGGTGCATCGTATTTACAAGGTAAGCCTCGCGCCTAGTACTTAACCGCTGACGAAAGTTTTTGCGGCGAAATTACCCGATAAAATTTAGATTTGCATCTATACTCAATAGGGTATTTGTGAGTAGGGATAAGCTGTATTTCATATGAAAATCATTCAAATTTTGATTTTTTGGCTCAGTCTGTGCGCCGGGATTTACCCGACAGACTTGTGGGCGGAAATCGAAATTGAAAATGTGGAATATAAAATTAAAGCTGGCTACTTGTTCAATTTCACCAAATTTATTACTTGGCCGAGCGATAACTCACCGAGTTTTAATATTTGTATCCAGGGGAGTGATCCGTTCGGCGAGTTACTCAACCCTATCGAACAAATGACGGCCTTAGGCCGACCTATTCGTCTGCTCCGCGGCAGTAAAATCAGTGCGGATGAACACTGTCATATCATTTTTAGACATACAGCCACGAATAGTGCGTTGACTAAAGGAAGTTTACTAGTCAATGATATTCCACCAGAAGAATCCAGCAAAATGTCAGCCGAAGCCAATCGTATGATTGGGTTTATTAATCGCCAAGGCAAAATCAAGCTCCAAATCAATACCAATAATTTACAGCAGGCTGGCTTAAAAGTCAGTGCGAAATTATTAGAAGTTGCTGAATTAGTTGGAGATAATGAACATGAATAAATTGCTGCGCAATTTTTCTATTCATCGAAAACTGCTTTCAGTGCTGTTAATTTCCAGTGTTGCGTCGCTGTTTTTAGGAGGCATATTTTTAATGTTGTTGGAAATATCTAATTTTCAACAAAGTACACGAAATGATCTACAAGCCCTCGCCAGCATGGTGGGAGATCGCAGTTCAGCGGCGTTAATGTTTGAAGATAGCCAACTAGCAGGTGAAAATTTGGCAATTTTTAGCAATTATCCCGAAGTCGAGCAGGCATGTTTATATGATGTTCGAGGATGGGTGTTTGCGCGTTTTAGCAAGCAGACGGAGCACCCCTCTAATTTAGGTTGCCCAGTGTCCATGGAAAATGCCACTACCCATTTTGAAAAAAACGAACTCTGGGTCTCGCAAAATATCGTTTTAGATAATGTAGGTATCGGTAAAGTCTTTATTCGTGCGGATTTAACCGAGGCGTATTTGAGTAAGGTGAAATTTACGGTTGTACTGCTCATGGTACTAGGCTTAACGGCGTTGATGACCTTTTTACTCACCGCGCCGCTATTACGCATGGTTTCACTGCCTATCAGTAACTTACTCCGAGTAGTGGATAGCATTACCCAAAGCCAAGATTACAGTTTACGTGCCATCAAAGTGAATGATGATGAACTGGGTGAATTAGTGAACGCATTTAATGGTTTGATCGAGCGCGTTGACACCCAAAACCGTGAATTGTTGATGGCTAAAAATCATTTTCTGGCGTTGTATGACGACAACCCGACCATGATTTTTAATTTAAATACCGATTTTATGTTGGTGTCTGTCAATCGTACTGGGGCGGCACAATTACAGCTGGATGCCAGCAAATTAAGTAGTTTAAATATCTTTGATTTGGTTTATGAGGATGATAAGCCATTGATGCAACAAATGTTAACTAATTGTTTACTAAATCCCTCGAAAGTCTATAAGCAGGAACTACGTATTCTTTGTGTGAATGGCGCAAAAATTTGGGTACGCGCCACTGCACGCTTGGTTGAAAATGCTGCACAAATGGATAGTTTATTATTGGTATGTGAAGACGCCACCGAAACGCATTTATTGAATGAGCAAATTGCCTACCAAGCCAGTCATGATTCCTTAACTGGCTTAGCTAATCGTATGCAATTTGATGCGCGCATTAGGCAATTGTTGGAGCATGCCAAGGTTAACAATACCGAGCATGCTTTGTGTTATTTGGACCTGGATCAATTTAAAGTCATTAATGATACCTGTGGTCATTTGGCTGGAGATGAATTATTACGCCAACTCGGGGAGTTGCTCCGCAAAAATATTCGTAAAGATGATTTTATTGCGCGCCTGGGTGGTGATGAATTTGGCGTATTAATGCGTAATTGTTCATTAGCCGAGGCCGCGCAAATCAGTAATAATCTGCGCGATATTATCAGTGATTTTCATTTCGCTTGGGAGGATCGGAGTTTTAATGTGGGCGTCAGTATTGGGATCACTAATATCAATACCGCCAGTGGTAATGCAGTGAATATTTTAAAAGAAGCCGATGCTGCCTGCTATATTGCTAAAGACAAAGGTCGTAACCGCGTGCAGGTGTTTCGTCCAGATGATCAGGAATTAGCGCTACGACAAGGTGAGATGCAGTGGGTAGAAAAAATTCAGTTAGGGCTCGAAAATAATTACTTTTGTCTCTATGGACAATTAATCGTACCGTTAAATGACATCGCCGAAGGTTTACATTTTGAAACCTTGGTACGCTATCGCGAGGTCGATGGCAGTATTATCCCCCCAGGTGCATTTTTACCCGCTGCAGAGCGCTATAATTTAATTTCCAATTTAGACCGCTGGGTGATTCGTAATTTATTTGCCTGGCTAGCGGAGCATGCTGAGGTGTTAGCTAATTTGCAGGTCTGCTCCGTTAATCTGTCGGGATTGTCATTGTCAGATGAAAATATGTTGAGTTATATTTCTGAACAATTCAGCTTTTGGAATATTCCCACCCATAAGATCTGTTTTGAAATTACCGAAACCGCAGCTATTTCAAATTTGTCTTTTGCGACACAATTTATTCGGCAACTTCGTGCCCAAGGGTGTTTATTTTCCCTAGATGATTTTGGCAGTGGACTGTCATCTTTTGGCTATTTAAAAAACCTGCCTGTCGATTTTTTAAAGATTGATGGTTTATTTGTAAAAGACATTATCGACGATCAAGTGGATTTAGCGATGGTGAAATCGATTAATGAAGTCGGTCATGTATTGCATAAAAAAACCATTGCTGAGTTTGTAGAAAATGAACAGATTTTTAATTTATTGCGCAGTATGGGAGTCGATTACGCTCAAGGCTACGGGGTGGGTAAACCACTCCCCCTAAATGCGTTAATCGCTTCTGCCGGATTAGTATTGGCGCAACCCGCCAGCAATTAAGTTGGAGCAGTCATGATTTACTTTTTTTGCCTGAACTCGTTTAAATACACGTTGATTGGTATTGAGTCATGAAATCTAGTGGGTATTTTTTGTTGTGTTTGTTGTTTTTAAGAACCCAAACGACGAGTGCGGACAGTAAAGTTGAAAATTACTTCGCGATGTCCCCTGCGGAACTGGCACTTATGCCTATCAGTATTGCCAGTGGTACCCCAAAATCCGTCAGCGAATCAGCCTCGGTCACCAGCGTAATTACCGCCGAGCAAATTAAATCCATGGGCGCGACCGAATTACACGAAGTGTTGGAAACTATTCCAGGGATGCATGCAGGCATTCAGGTGTTAAGTGGCGATTATCAATACAGTGTTCGCGGTATTCAGAATGCGACTAACTCTGAACTATTAATCTTGCTCGACGGCACGCGAATTACGACACCGTTTTTAGGCTCGTTACTTACTGGTATCGAACTGTCCTTAGAAGGCATTCAACGCATTGAAGTGATCCGTGGTCCGGGTTCTGCTCTATACGGCGCGGATGCCTTTGCGGGCGTGATCAATATTATTACCAAAAAAGCCGAGGACATGCCTGGTGTAACCACGGGGGTGCGTTTGGGCAATTGGGATACTCAGAGTGGTTGGGGACAATACGGCGGAGAACATGGGGCCTGGAAGGTGGCAAGCAGTTTCCAATATCAACATACCCAAGGTGATGATCAGCGAATTTTACAGCAGGATCGCCAAAGTGTGATTGATGCGCAATTTGGAACCCAAGCCTCACTCGCACCGGGTGCTTTGAATACTCGCTATGAATCCATCCAAGGGCGTTTAAGTTTGCAACGTAAGCATTGGGACATTGGATTATGGGGTTTTAATGGCATTAATGGTAGTACGCGTGCCGGGGCGGGCGGGGCATTGGATCCGAGTGGCCGAGCGAATGTACAACAATTTGTCGGCGATGTACGTTATTCCACTGAAGACTTATTTCAAAATTGGCAATTATGGGCACATATGAGTCATCTGCACGCTGATTTTGATGCCTTGTTTCAGGTATTTCCTAATAATGCCATCTTACCTATCGCCCCTGATGGCAATATACGCTTTAACAATTGGTCGGCTTTAGCCAAATTTCCTGACGGGGTGCGTAATTTTCTTGGGCGACAAGTGGATGTGCCGACTCTGGAGTTGGGCCTAGTCTATCAAGGGTTAGCCGAGCATCTGTTGCGCGTCAATACCAGTTATCGTTACGAACAAGTCACCGCGAGATTTGCTACCAATATCGGTATGGGGGCTATTCAAGCAGGTAGCTTATTACCCCGGCCACAAATCAATGTTATTAATGGTCAATTAGTTGACTTAACCAATACCCCTAATGTGTCTTTACCCGATAGTAATCGTTCGGTGTGGTCCTTAGCAGCGCAAGATGAATGGCAAATTGCACCTAACTGGCAATTAACCACGGGCTTACGCTATGATTTTTATTCAGATTTTGGGCATACCCTTAATCCGCGAGTGGCGTTAGTGTGGAACATCAATGAGCAACTTACCAGCAAATGGTTATATGGTCGAGCATTTCGCGCCCCTAGCTTTACCGAGTTATATAGTACTAACAATCCATTACGCTTGGGAAATGCGAATTTGAGCCCGGAAACGATCAATACCGTTGAATGGGCAATAGATTATCGTCCCGTGTCGACCTTACGCTTAGCGGCCAATCTTTACTTTTATAAATTAGAAGATTTTATCGATTTAATGCCCGACAAAGGCCGCGCAACCCTGAGCTTTCAAAATTCTAATTCACAGGAAGGGTATGGCAGTGAATTTGAGTGGAACTGGCAGTTCAATGAGCAGTGGAATGTCCTGGGGAATTACGCTTGGCAAACCGCTCATAGTTCGATTGCAGGACGCAGACCTGCAGGTGTCCCAGAACATCATGTGTATTTTGCGGCCATTTGGAAGTTTTTACCGCAGTGGCAATTACAATCGCAGCTGAATTGGATCGCCGGACGGGGCAGGGAGCAGAATGATGTTCGGCCATTGAATGATTACCAAACCTTCGACTTTATCGTGCGCGGCAAAAAATTATTTGGGCAGGTCAATGTAGCAGCCTCACTGCGTAATGCCTTTAATACGCAGTATGTCGAATTGGCTAATATCCAAATTCCGGAAAATATTCCTATGCCCGGACGAAGTTTTTACTTTGAAGCGTCGATTAATTTTTAACTAGACTTTTTAGCCGATACAGTAACGCTAAGGCATCGCGTGGCGTTGTGGTATCCGGATTAATTTCGGCTAAGACGCATACCGCTGGGTGATGTTCAATATCACTAAACAGATCCCGTTGCCCACTTTTAGATTCAATTTGTTGTTCGCGATGCGCGAGTTGCTCTAAATGCTGTAATTTGGTTTTCGCTTGTTCAATCACCACTTTCGGTAAACCCGCTAAGGCCGCGACTTGTAAGCCATAGCTTTGGTTGGCGGGACCGTCTTTGACCCCATGTAAAAAAATAATCTTATCTCCGTGTTCCTTAGCGTCTAAATGCACATTGTGAATGCTACGCAACTCTTCGGCCAGCAGGGTTAATTCAAAATAGTGGGTCGCAAACAGCGTGTAAGCTTTAGTGTGTTTGGCTAAATATTCGGCGCAGGCCCAGGCCAGCGACAAGCCATCAAAGGTGCTGGTGCCCCGCCCAATTTCATCCATCAAAATTAAGCTGTTGCAGGTTGCATTATGCAAGATATTCGCAGTTTCAGACATTTCCACCATAAAGGTCGAACGTCCACTGGCAAGATCGTCTGAAGCGCCAATACGGGTAAAAATCTGATCGATAGGTCCACAGCGCATGCTTTGCGCGGGAACATAGCAGCCTATATGCGCCAGGATCACAATCAGCGCCGCTTGACGCATATAGGTGGATTTACCCCCCATATTGGGTCCGGTAATAATCAACATGCGCCGCTGCTGCGAAAGTTTTAAATCATTCGCCACAAAGGGCATTCTGGAAACCTGCTCAACCACAATATGCCGACCACCCTCAATGTGAATGCCGGATTTGTCTTGTAACTCAGGTTGCACTAAATCCAGGGTGACCGCACGTTCAGCAAAATTGACTAACACATCCAATTCGGCTAGCGCGGCAGCACAATTTTGTAACAGCGAGACTTGCTCGCCCAAGTTATCTAACAATGCCTCATACAAGGCTTTTTCAAATCCTAGGGATTTGTCGCGCGCACTTAAGACTTTATCCTCAAAGCCTTTAAGTTCAGGCGTAATATAGCGTTCCGCACCTTTTAAAGTTTGTTTGCGGGTGTAATGTACGGGGACTTTAGCCGCGTGTAGATTGGAAATTTCGATATAGTAGCCATGCACGCGGTTATATTGAATTTTTAATTGCGCTATCCCGGTTGCGGCGCGTTCACGCGTTTCCATATCTAATAAAAACTGATCGGCGTTGACACTGAGGTCGCGCAGCTCATCTAATTGCGCATGGTAACCAGGCGCAATAACGCCGCCATCGCGGATCAACACCGGGGGATTCTCGACGATGGCGCGTTGTAACAGCGTCAACATTTCTGGATGCTCCCCAATATGCTCTGCGAGGAACAGCAATCGAGGATTATCGTTGTCGGCCAGACAATGTTGTACTTCAGGTAATACCGCTAAGGTATTGCGTAGCACGATTAAATCTCTAGGGCGTGCTGATTTCAGCGCAATGCGGGCACTAATGCGTTCTATATCGCCAACTTGGCGTAATAAGGTTTGTAAATCCAGATATAAGTGTCTGTCCAACAGTTGCGCCACGGCAGCATGACGATTCTGTAAGATAGTTTGATCGCGCAGCGGGCGATGCAACCAGCGCCGCAGGCAGCGGCTGCCCATCGCACTGGCGGTCTGATCTAAAACCCCAAACAAGGTGAAATTCAGTTTCCCGGACGGGTGAAAATCTAATTCCAAATTACGCCGACTGCTGGCGTCCATTAAAATACAGCTGTCCTGCCGTTCTACTCGAATACCCTGAATATGGGGGAGGGCATGTTGTTGGGTATCTTTGATGTATTGTAATAAACAGCCTGCAGCACACACGGCCGCAGCTAAATGCTCACACCCAAAGCCTTTTAAATCCAGTACCGAAAATTGCTTAAGTATTAATTGCGTGGCACTGCTTAGCTCAAAATGCCACGGCGGGCGGGCGCAAAAGCCTGCACGGTTTTTGAACTGGCTAAATAATGCGTCGGTTTCGCTGACTAATAATTCCGCAGGATCTAAGCGTTCCAACTCGCTATTAAGTTGCTCGCGAGTGCTTACTTGCTGCACGATAAATCGCCCACTGCTCAGGTCTAGGCTCGCAATTCCCCATTGCTGCTCGCACTCGGCAAAAGCGACTAATAAATTATCTTTCCGATCTTCCAATAAGGCTTCGTCCGTGACGGTACCCGGTGTGACGATGCGCGTGACTTTGCGTTCGACAGGACCTTTGCTGGTTGCAGGGTTGCCGATTTGTTCGCAAATGGCAACCGATTCCCCCTGTTTCAGTAGCCGGGCAATATAATTTTCCGCCGCATGATAGGGAATTCCGGCCATGGCAATCGGCGCTCCCGCTGAATGCCCGCGACTGGTTAAGGTAATATCTAATAACTGTGCCGCTTTTTTGGCATCATCAAAAAATAATTCGTAAAAATCTCCCATCCGGTAGAACAACAGCGTAGTCGGATGCTCGGCTTTGATGCGCAGATATTGCTGCATCATGGGGGTATGGGAGGTTTCGGTTTGGCTCATGGTGTTTAGAAAATCAGCGAGGAATCAAGGTGACATTATACTGAGGAATACGCGATTTATGGGTGGCTACCGCGACTGTTTACGCAAGCGTGGTATTGGGATTTAGATTCACTAATCCGCTTATTTTTTCAAATTTTTCAGAATTTCTTTTAAAGGCACCAGATTCATGGTCATCCGATAGAGCACGCTATTATCTGCTAATAAGCCATAGCAATGGTAAGTGCGTAGTTTGATATTGGTATGATTTAAGGTATTCAGACTGGATTCTGGCTGTTGCTGCACCAGGATATGTAAGGTGCTGTTATTTTTAAGCTGGCTTAAGCCACTGCGATCAATCGCGATATTATGAGAGGTGTACACCATAGGGTTGGCTTTAAAATCATGGTGTTCTAATTGCGCTTTTTCGAGTAAGGCGCCAGAGCTCAAGCTGCAAGGAAAAATTTCTGGATAACGGGCGATATGTGCGAGTTCATCAAAATAATCCGAGGGTTCTGCCAGCGAACCCGAGAGGAAATTTTTCACGCACCCATTATTCATGATCTTGCGTTTGAGAAAATAATCGGTGTTGGGGACGACGCTGCACTCGGGGAGGGGGTGTAAATCAGGTAACTCTTTAAACGAGGTGTCTGCCAGAAATAAGGGGGCTTGGGATTCTTTTTTAAAGCCTAATAAAACTACTTTGCCGTCAGAACGTAAGGTAATGCGATTGGCGAGGGATAATTCGGGGATGGTGGTAATTAGGGTTTTTTTGATTTCCAAATAAATATTGCTTTGTGGGCGAACTGCGTTGACGAAGGTGATTTGATAATTACTATAACGTAAATTATTTTCAGCAATAATGCGATCTTCATGCTGAGCTTCGCGGTATAAGCGCATTTGGTATTCAATCAGGGTATTTAGCTGAAACCCTAAGACGATGGGACCTTTAAAGGGATTGTGGGTGACCTGCAGCCATTTGTGTTTATCATGAAATAGATTGAAGTCGTCGGTTGCATTACGTGCAACTTCAATATGTATTTGATCAAAACTAAATGGCTGCGTGTGCATTAAGTCTTAGTACAAGCCCAACTGGACGAGTGCCACTTCTGACATCATATCGCGCGACCAGGGTGGATCTAGCACAATTTCGACATTGACGCGGGCGACCCCAGGTAGCGCACGAATATTTTTTTCGACATCTCCTTGGATCATCGGGCCCATACCACATCCGGGAGCCGTCAGCGTCATTTGAATATGGACTTCATTTTCATTAGAGCTGATGGGTGTCACTGAGCAATAATACACTAAGCCTAGATCCACAATATTGACTGGTATTTCTGGATCGTAGACGGTGCGCATCACTTCCCAGCAGTTTTTTTCCACCGCCTGGGCAGTGGTCTCGGCAACTAAGGTTTTTAATTCGTGCACCTCTTTGCCCAGAGCATCGGCATCTAATCCAGATATTTGCACCATATGTCCGTATTCGGTGATGACGGTATAGTTATTTCCTAAAGACTGGTGCACCATGACTTCGTGACCTTTAGGTAGGGTGCCATGATTGCCATCAGGAATGGTGACAATGTTGACTTCTCGGGTGAGCGTAATACGTTCTCTTTCTGCCATAATGTTATAAATGAAATGTACGCGCGTCTATGGTTTGACCCGTAATGCCAAGACTGGCTGCGCTGAATAAGTAGAGGTAAATGGGTGCCAAACTGGCAGGGTCGGGAAGTTTGCTTTTGTCCTCGCCAGGAAAAGTGCGTTTACGCAGGGGAGAATCTACGGGGCCTGGTATAAGGCAATTCACTCGAATTTTGCCAGCGCCTTCATGCTCAGCCGCTAAAATATGCGCCAAAGCTTGCAGGCCAGCCTTAGCAACGCCATAAGCACTGGCGTAGGCAGGTGCTGCAAGTACCGCGGAATCTAAAGTAAACACAATACTCGCATGCTCACTTTGTTCCAGTAGCGGACATAACACCTGACATAATAAAAACGGGGCATTCAGATTGACGTTTAAACTGTTGCCCCAGTCTCGGGTACTCAGGCAGCTTAGCGGTGTGAATGCTTTTATATCGGTCGCAGAATGCAATAAACCATGGAGTGCACCGAAGTGCGTCTGAATTCGTTCTGCGAGTTCATAATAATCTTGTTCATTGGCGCCCGCTAAATCAAACGGGTACATATTCGGCGTCGCTCCATGTGCCGCAATAATGGCATCATAGGTTTTTTCGAGTTGAGGAATACTTTTGTCTAATAAGATGACTTCTGCACCCTGCTGTGCCAAAGTGACGGCCGCAATTCGACCTAAGCCGCCACCCGCACCTGTAATTAAAAAAACTTTTTTACTCAATGACATAAAGTGGTGTTTATCCAGTCGGTAATTTCTGCAGGTGAAGCAACTAGGGCATCTGCGCCCCAGGTTTCTGGCATATCGCTAGCGTGTAAAAAGCCATAAGTTGCCGCCAGGGTTTTCATGTGTACGCCCCGACCAGCAGCGATATCGTGACTAGCGTCACCTATATATACACATTCCTCGGCTGCAACACCCGCAGCAGTGCACCCCGCTAACATCGGCATAGCATGCGGCTTGCTAAATTGGGTGCTATCGCCGCTGATGATACAGGCGGATCGCTGACTGAGATTTAACGCATGCATCAACGGCAGGGTGAAACGTTGTTTTTTATTGGTGATGACGCCCCACTTAAGCCCTATTTGTTCTATGGTCGCTAGAGTCGTCGCCATTCCGGGATATAACTGGCTGGAGCAAGCAATATGCTCTACGTAATAGTTTAGCAATGTGGCTTGAATCTGCAGTTGTTGCTC
>SXIZ01000076.1 GCA_005779525.1 Methylococcaceae bacterium | reverse complement strand
AGGTCCCAGACGCGCCGCATCTCGCCCATGCCGCCCCTGGTCGAGCCGAGGATGGAAAGGCTCTTGAAGAAGATGAGACGCAAATCCGTTTCGAGCTTCGCGCCGCTGGTGGCGCCGCAGGTCACGACCGCTCCGCCGCGGGCGAGCATCTTGAGGGAGCAACCCAATAGTAGAAGATTTGTGGAATTCGAGCGGGATTAATTGAAAAAATTGTTGCGCCAGCGCTAAGCTTCAGAACTCGCGTATCGTGTCGATGCAGGCACAACTGCTTTAGCTGATTTTTTGGGCAATACAGTTTTCTTCAGTAAACGCCAACCGATCACTAAAGAACTGCCGCCCAAAACTACACCAAAACTGACCCAGGTCAACATCCAAATATCCCATAACGGTCGGTAGTAAACCCAGCCAAAATCCCAATGATGTAATGCAGAATATAACCAACGAAACAGGCGTGCACTACGATCTAATTTTGCCAACAACTTACCGTCTGTAGGATCTAAATAAAAACGCGTACCTACTTCATCAGCCAAGCGCACCACAACTACTGGTAGCGGTTTATCAATCTGGGTTTGGTGGTGCCGTGGATAATAATAACTGTCATATTGCTCGCTCACGATAACACTGGATATAGGGGCTTTCTTCTCCACGCGAGCGACAGCCGCACGCAGATCCGCTTCGTCAAACTGCGCTTTAACACCATCAACCCCAGGTGCTATGCGTTCTCCATCACGAGTATTTGCCAACAAGACAGCATCATTAGCTAAGCGTTTCCAGCTAATTTCCACGACGTCCGCAGCATTGGTGGCCAAGGCTAAGGGCAAGATCGGTTGCCAGTCGCGCATAGCTTGCGGCAAACCAGTGCCAAAATAACGTGTTAATTCGGGCTTAGTCGGATTGGCTTGGGAAAATATTTTTCCTGGATTAGTATCGATATAGCCACTTAACGCCCAAAATAGCGCTGCCGATCCGCCTAATAAGCCACTCCAAAAATGCCATTTAAACCAAAACTCGCGATACGGCTGCGTGCGCCCTTGCGAATAAGTGGGTTTACCATTAAATCCAGGGCGCCAGCGCAACCATCCGATGATTAAACCTGTTAAGGTCGCCAGTGTTGCTGAAAAACTCAGCCAAAGCTGGACATCATGACGGATGCCACCCCAACCGATAGCTTCGAGAGGTTTGAATAAATGTAGCCAGTTACCTGCCCAATAAAAACCACGCCCGAGAGTAGTAGAAGCATGCAAAATTTCCCCAGTGCGAGCCGAGATCATTAATTGCGTGCCCGCTTCACCCAAAGCGATATGATAAAAAGGTTTCAAAGCCTCTTGATTACGCAGCATGATATGGCTGTCAAATTTTTCCAGCAAACGTGCTTTTTGGGTGCGCAGCTCTTTTTGGGTACTCGCCCAATTTTCTGCAATCATCAAGGCTTGAACTTCAGTAGTTTCATGCACATGCCCGTCTACTGCGGATAAGGCAAAACGCTGTCCACGGCTATCTTCGACTAACCATAAGGGTTCGCCTGCACTGCGTACTAAGCGAGCATCGGTAATCGCCGCCTCGGTTTCTACTTTGTCAACTTTAGCTTCGGCTGTTTTACCTTTAGAGAATAACGCTTTACGTTGCGCCGCACTCCGTTCCCAAACATCGCCCAGACTCAACCAACCGATTTCCGGTGCCAAGGTTTCAGCATGTGCTAATTGTTCGGCGCGACTTTGATTAATCGCAGGTGCATATAAAATCACCAAGCCTGTCACAAACCATAAGAACATAAACAACGCTAATACCAATCCAACCCAACGATGTACTTGATATAACAGCCGATTCAAAAACTTCATAGTTGTCCTCTCAACAATGAAAAACCTGGAAAATAGTTCGAGCACTACAATCCGGAAATATAATTTGCCAACGCATCAATTTCGGTGTCGTCTAGGGTTTTAGCTACTTGCTGCATGACCCCTGCAGGACTATTGCTGCGCTCACCTAGCCTCCAATTGACTAATTGATTACGCAAATACACTCGGCGCTGCCCCGCAAGTCTTGGATAGATAACATCCGGCGTTAACTTACCCAGTAGGTTTGCGGCATGACAACTAACACAAGCAGGTATATTTCTGCTGGCATCGCCATAAACTAATAGTTGTAATGCTTGTGGCGACTCGTGCCCACCTTCACCTTGCATGGGTTTTAAGCTAGCAAAATACGCGGCAATATCTGCCTTATCTTTTGCACTTAAGTCTTCCGCCATAATGCTCATGGTGTCGTGTTTACGCGCACCCGTTTGGAAGTCAGTTAATTGCTTGATTAAATAATTAGCGTGCTGCCCAGCATGATTTGGAATTTTTTCATCGCTACTGATGCCCTCAATCCCATGACATTCCTGACAGCGTGCCTCTGCAGATTTTAGCTTGCCAGCGAGTGGATTACCTGTCCCTAAGCGTTGCGCCGCCAGCTCGTCCGAAGCAACCGCATGGCCTGTAAACAAAAGTACAGCAAGCGGTATGCTTAATACGGCCTTGCTGCGCTTATGCCATTCTGCCATCAATTAATCCGCAGTTTTTTGCGCTAATTGTTGGACGGTTTCCAGCGCTTTCGCTACATTTTCTGCAGGTTTTAAGCCGCCGATAGTCGCGAAAATTTTATTATTGGGGGTAACCACAAAGGTGGTGCGCTCAGCAAAACCATGAGTAATGTCGGCACCGCGGCTATCTTTTTTTCCAGGGGCCGCTTCTCTGATAGTCAAGGCATATGCTTGTGCAATTTTGCCATCGGCGTCAGAAGCCACGGCCACTTTGCCCGCACAATATTCAGGATCGGCAGAAAAATCATTCAAGCGCTCAATACTGTCTAGCGAAACGCCGATAACCGTTGCACCGGCTGCGGCAAATTTTTCGTATTCCACTGCAAACGTATGCGCCTGGATATTACAGCCGCCTGTATATGCAGAAGGATAAAAGTAAACGACGACTGGGCCTTTTTTTAACGCATCTTGCAAAGAGTAGTTAAATGCTTTGCCTGCTTGTGAGGCTTGCGCTTGGAAATCTGGGGCGTTATCACCCGCTTGCAATGCTGCAAATGCAGGAAAAGCAAGCATAGTGGACACTACGCCGCTCAAAAATAGGTGTTTTAAAGTCTTATTCATAAGTGGGATTACAATGGTTTATAGGTATCATGACACGCTTCATCACACGATTTTGAAATCTCAATCGCCTTGTTCGAGGCCGCGTCAAAATTATTGGCTTCGGCAAATTTGATAATTTCGGCCGCCATATCTTGATAACGTTTAGCATCGGTTACAGCATCTGCTGCGTTTCCGCGTTTGGCAAAAAATTCTTCCACCAGCTTAAATTCTTTTTGCAAGTCTTTGGCTAGCGCTACCGTACCCGCAGCGTCTTTACCCGCGATATTGCCTTGCAGGTTGTGGGAGTTGTTGTCTACCGCTTCCATGAGGGTTTCAAAATCAAACGCCGCTTCGGCATACACCGCACCAGCTAACAAGATGAAGATAAGTCCGCATAGATTAAACAGCTTACGCATAATTTGTTCCTGTATTTATAGTGATGCTAGATCACATTGGACTCTGCGTGCCCTCGGGTTATCACGCAGAGGTTTAGTGTTTAAGTTAGGGTACGCTGGACGTACCCTGGAGTTATTACCTGTTAAAACAGCGTCGCGATAGCGACTCAGCATGATCATTTCTATGCTACAAAAACGATCTGCGTAACATCAGTTATTACGCAATCAATTCTTTGATCACTTTGCCGTATACGACCGTTGGACGCTCAGAACGACCTTGGTATTTGTAAATCAGTTTTAAGTGATCCAAGCCCATTTGATTCAACACGGTCGCATGCAAGTCGTAAGTATCTACAGCTGTAGTTTTATCTGCCACTTGCAAGCCGATTTCATCGGTAGCTCCATGCGTGTAGCCAGCTTTCACACCACCACCCGCCATCCATTGGGTGTAGCCCCAAGGATTATGGTCACGACCCGTACCACTTTCACCCCAAGAGGTACGACCAAATTCTGAGGTCCAAACTACCAGCGTGGAATCTAACAAACCTAAGGCTTTAAGATCGGTTAACAAGCCAGCAATCGGTTTGTCGACGATTCTGGCGTGTTTGCCATGATTTTCTTCCAGTTTGGTATGTGCATCCCAAGTTCTCTCGTCGCCATCCACATCGACCGGACCACTGACCACTTGGATAAAGCGAACCCCGCGCTCGACTAAGCGACGAGCACGTAACAAGTTGGTGCCGTATTCTTTGGTGACATCATCGTTAATACCATATAACGCTTTAGTCGCGTCCGACTCTTTGCTTAAATCTACCGCTTCAGGGGCTGAGGTTTGCATACGCTCTGCCAATTCATAAGCACGAATCCGCGCTTGTAATTCTGAATCTTCTGGATACGCCTGACCTTTGAGTTCATTGAGTTGTTTCAATAATTTCAGATTGTCAGTTTGCTGCGCAGCGGCGATTAGCTCTGGACGCTCTAGATACAATATCGGTGATTTACCTGCACGGAACGCCGTACCTTGGTAAACCGCAGGTAAGAAACCTGCACTCCAGTTCACCGCACCACCCGCAGGTTCTTTTTTACCGTTGTACAACACCACGTAGCCGGGTAAATCAGGGTTGGCCGAACCTAGGGCGTATTGAATCCAAGCACCTAAGGTTGGACGACCTGGGTTTAAGCCGCCAGAATTTAATTTTAAGATCGAAATATCGTGGGTCGCACCAATGGTGACACTGGATTTAATGAACGCGATATTATCCGCATGTTGAGCCAAATTAGGCACGAGATCCGAAAACCAAGCGCCGCTTTGACCATGTTGTTTCCAAGTCCGATTTGACACAAACAATTTACCAACCCCACCTTGGGTACTGGTTTTGATGCCTTTTAAAAACGAGGCTGGAACGTCCTGTCCTGCTAATTTCACCAACTCAGGTTTGTAATCAAACAAATCCAAGGTACTCGGTGCGCCATTTTGATGTAACCAAATCACTGATTTGACTTTGCCAGGGAAATGCGGTGCTTTGGGTGCCAATGGATCAGCTAACTCCGAAGCCATCGCACTGGATAAAAAGCTACCACCGGGTAACAAGCCACCTAATGCTAAACCGCCCAGACCATAACCGGTTGTACGTAAAAAGTCTCTACGAGATTGATTGTTCATATTTTTTCCTCTTTAAACTAAATGGACTCTGGGTTAGAAGCGATAGACAAATTCATTGGAATTGGCCACGGTGTGTACCAAGTCAACAAAGGCCGCTGAGCGGATTGGGTCAACTTTACGATCTTCTTTTAAGCCGCTGGGAATACTGATAGCAAATTTGCCATCGGCAGTTTTTTCGCGCACGACTTTTTCGTGGTTATTTAAAAACTGTTGCAGCACGCTTTTCTCAGTATCCGTAGCTTTGCGCGAGAACAAGATTTGATACAGTTTGTCGATTTGTTGCGCCTCGTCCGTACCTGCTTCGTTAATCACACGTCCTGCCAACGCTTGCGACCAACCCAAGACGATGTCGTTGTTTAGGAGGGCTAAAGATTGCAACGGTGAGGTTGTCACTTCACGGCGACTATGTGCTTCTTGGGCAGAAGCCATGTTAAAGGTTTCTAACAAGGGATACGGCACACTGCGACGCGTAAAGATATACAAACTACGACGGTTTTGGTCTTTGACATCTTTAGACACTGGCCATGCTGCACCCGCACCTAAACCTTCGGGCACAGGAGGGAACACGCTCGGTCCACCAATTTTGTGTTCCAATTTGCCAGAAGCCACTAACAAGGAATCACGGATTTGCTCGGCTTCCAAACGTTTACGCGGGAATACCGCTAATAATTTGTTTTCTGGATCCGCTTTAACCACTTCATCACGGTAGTTAGACGCTTGCCGATAGACACTGGATAATAAAATATCGCGGTGCAATTGTTTAACGCTCCAACCGTGTTTGATAAAGTTGTCGGCTAAATAATCTAACAATTCAGGATTGCTCGGTCTTTGACCTGCTTTACCAAAATCACTGACGGTTTCCACGATACCGCGACCAAAATATTGCTCCCAAATACGGTTGACGAACACCCGTGCGGTTAAAGGGTTAGTGTCGCTGGCTATCCATTTGGCCAATGCTGCACGTCTACCTGACGAGAAGCCCGTAGGTTTGATATCAGGAGTTTCATCGGTGATGGCTGCTGGGAATGCAGGTTTAACTTCTTCTAAAGGTTTTTCATGATCGCCACCTGCAAACACATAAGATGGTGGCGTATCTTGATACCCTAGCTCAGTCATCGCCGAAATTTTATCTGAACCATATTTAGGTTTTAGATCGTTGAATTTTTT
>SXIZ01000075.1 GCA_005779525.1 Methylococcaceae bacterium | reverse complement strand
GGACTATGCTTATGTGGAGTTTATGACCGCATTTTAAATTTTATTATCCTGACTTGACTTAATTGGAAGTGGGATTGCAAGCTGTAGCCTGCAATCTCAAATTAATTCAAGCATCTACCTTCTTGCTTACACTATTAACTAATCAGAACCACTATGCGAGCGATAATTTTATTGATTTTAGGCTTACTTCTTCGTGAAGCATTCAATTATTACACTGTCCCATCAGCACCCGCGAAACCAGAGACTGAAATCGCCCAAACTGATGAAAACTTGCCTGTTGGTGGTTTGACGATTACCGTAAACCGCAGTCAGTATAAAATTGGCGAACCTTTAACCATGAGTTTTTCGGTAAACCAGTCGATGCATGTGCGTATTGCAGTCATAAATTCTGAAGGTAAAGTCCAAACCATCTTCCCAAATGACTTTCAAAAAGATAGCTACTGCTTAGCGGGTCAAGAATATAATATTCCTCCTGCGGGCAGTGATTTTGTGATTAATGTCGAAGGGCCAGCAGGTACCGATAAGATCCGAGGGATTGGCAGTGAACACGAGATCCCTGAAAATGCCTTAGTCTTCACCAAAGACGGTGAATTCGATAAAGCCAAAATGGGTGACTACAAAATACGCGCGGCAGTTAATTACCGCGTAAATTAATACGTGCTCACTTGTGGAAGCATTCCTTAGCTAAGAGTTATTGACACTCAATAGTGTAGTTCTCTCAAAATTTGTACCCTAGCGGACTGTCATCCATCCCCTACAGATCTGTGAACGCACGAAAGGCTGGATCATGATAAATGGCAAACCATTTCCGTGATCCAGCAGCCAATCGCATCCCCCCCACCCTTACCCCGGTTAGTATTATTCCGGTGAGCTGGCACAGTAAACTTAGAGTCGCGACGCCGCAGGTGATGACTCAAAAAACGCAGCTTAAACTTTTGACGAACGCTTCAAGCTCTGTGCAACTAAGCCATCTTCCATTGCACTAAACTCGCCAGGACATGATTTTCCTGAATATCTGGGGTAATTGACAGGGTGAGTACTTTCACTTCGGCAAGCGCTACGGTGTAATCCTCATGTTCAGTGACAACATGAGGTGGGCTAAAGTTGTACTGTTGCCGCACAATTTCCAGGGGAGCATCAGAAAGAGCTCCTGCCCAGGTTAACACAAACTCCTGGGTGCGCGAATATGCACTTTCTTGAAAGGTTAGGTGCACGCGACTAATTTTTTGGGGGATATCAAAAATAAGACGTAATACTTGTGTTCCAGGCTGGGCCGCACGCCATCCCGAGCTAATCTCTTGGCTAAACACCGCCTCAATTGGAAAATCTGGATCTTCTGAGGTAAATTCGACTACGGCGAGTTCTATCAAATTCAACCACTGGGGCGCTACAGACTCCATGTCAGCTATTAATCGTTTACGCATACTATCTCCCATGGGGATTTCGACTGCATGCGTTTGTTGGCAGAGTTTCAGCATAACAGCAATAAAAAAAGGCATCCGAAGATGCCTTTAGCGCTTAATCGTAACTGTAATGTTTACGTAAAGGCTTGACCACTTCCCAGTGGCTATTCAAACCTTCAGGAAATACCACCAAATCACCCGGTAAAATTCTGACGGGTTCACCACCTTCAGGTGTCACTAGTATTTCACCTTCTAACACGTAGGCAGTTTCAGTTTCATCAAAATCAATCGTAAATTTAGAAACTTCTTTTTCCCAGATAGGCCAAGCGGAAACGCCTAATTCTTGTAGGCGCGCTTCACTTGGATTATGTTCAATCGTAATTTTTGGCATAGATTCCCTGACTTATTGAGTTTTTCAAAATAATCATTTTAACATTGTTTAACGTCCATAATGAGAGTTTGCCGCTATAGGCTAGTTAAACTCTTGCTTTAGGCGCACAATAGTCATCAACTTTAAATGTGTGCATTTATCGATTTCAATTGATCAGCTGTAAAATTATGCTGAATTTTGAGAAAATGCCATTAATTTCCATTAAATTTCTGCTCATCGCATACAGGAGAGCTACTATGCGCTTTCAGCTTAACATTTTGTTTCTGGCCTTGCTATTGGGTTTAACTGGACAAGTGGTTGCCGCGATTCCAACCACGGAACGCAATCAACTCATCGCTTTATACAACACGACCAATGGTGCCAGTTGGACTAACAAAACTGGCTGGTTAGGCGCAGCCGGGTCGGAATGTAGCTGGACGGGCATTACTTGCGACCCTAAGCAAGTGGCTGTAGTTGGTATTAATCTGAGTAATAATAACCTGGTAGGCCCCTTGCCGAGCAGTTTCCCTTCAGGCTTAACCAGCTTAAATTTAAGTCAAAATCAACTCACTGGCGTGCTACCCACAACGCTCAGCACCTTACTTCCAGCTCTGACAACGCTTGATCTTAGCAACAATCAACTGACAGGCTCCATTCCCAACAGTCTACCGTCAAGTTTGACCACGTTGAAATTAAGCCATAACCAACTCAGCGGAGCCATTCCAAGTTATCCCAACTTCTTACCCGCGCGCTTACAAGATCTTAGATTAGATTTTAATCAGTTGACGGGCCCAGTGCCGTTTGACTTGCCTTCAACATTAGTGACTGTTATTTTAGGGAACAATCTTTTAACTGGCGCGTTACCCAGCACCCTCCCAACCAGTTTACAATATCTAGTACTCAATCATAACCAACTTTCAGGTAGCATACCTACGGGTTTAAGCAATGTGCTTCCCGCCTTAACTTTTCTCGACTTAGGCAATAATCAATTCACTGGCAGCTTTCCATCGGGATTACCCAGTACTCTGCAAGATTTAAGAATCTACAATAACCAGCTGACTGGAACCCTCCCATTATTTTTAAGTAGATCACTCCCAGCATTAACAATTTTAGTTGCCAATAGCAATCAATTCACAGGCGCTATCCCAAGTAATTTGCCTACACGTTTACAACAACTAATATTATTTAACAACGCCTTATCGGGTGCAATCCCCACATCGCTACCCAGTTCTTTATCAGTATTACTGTTGGATCAAAACCAATTAACGGGCACGATCCCCACAAGTTTCAGTACCGCACTGCCAGCGTTGACGGAATTGTACTTAGGTAGCAATCTATTGACAGGTACCATCCCCACAAACTTACCGTCTCGACTGCTTAAATTAAGCTTGCATAGCAACCAACTTACTGGCGCGATTCCAAACTCACTGCCAAGCAGTCTTACCTATCTGGATCTGCATAATAACCAGCTCAGTGCGGGCATCCCCACCAGCTTGCCCACGGGCTTGCAAGATTTAATTTTGAATAACAATACCCTGACGGGCCCACTGCCAGCGTTATTACCTCTGAGTTTAAAAACCCTGACCGCGAACAATAATCAGCTCAATGGCAGCATTCCCACTAGCCTTCCAGCTAATTTACTCACGCTAAATCTAGATAACAACCAAATAGCCGGGTCTATTCCCAGCAATTTACCCACGGGCCTAACGCAGATCACGTTAAATAACAACCTGTTAACCGGCAACATACCCAGCGCTCTGCCAACAAGTCTGACCCTACTCGCTCTCAATAATAATCAACTGAGTGGCGCGATTCCCCCTGCACTTGCGCAAATATCGACGCTGACCACCTTAGCTTTACAAGCAAATAATTGCTTATTTACCGGCGATAGTGCGCTTAAAACCTATTTGAATGCACACACGCAAAACTGGCAAACCCAGAATAATTGCGTCGCCCCCGTGGCTGCATTCACGTTTGTACAATCGTCAAATTTTGCGCCAGCCACAATTAATTTGGATGCCTCTAGCTCGACCGATAGCTATGCAGGCATAGAAAGTTATTCATGGTTAAGTTCTGACGGACAAAGTGCCACAGGCAAACAAGTCAGCCTGACCTTTACCAAAGTTGGAGATTATTCAATTGCGCTGACCGTACAAAATGGCAACACCAGCAATAACTCAGCGGTGGTTAGCAAAACCGTCACTGTTGCGACACCTGCAAACCCGGTCGCGTCTTTTACCAGCAATGTTTCCCAAGGCACCACACCATTAACCGTGGCTTTTGACGCTTCTGCTTCTAGCAATGCTAGTGAATTTGTCTGGAGTAGTTCAGATGGGCAAACCGCTAACGGGAAGCAAGTTAGTTTGACCTTTAACACCCCCGGAACGATCACGGTGACCCTGACGGTAAGCAATAGTGCAGGTGTGAAGGCAAGCACTTCAAAAACCATTACCGTGAATCCCAAAGTCAGCCCGACCTTTCGGCTAACGACCAATGGTGGCACCCAAGCGCCCTTAACAATTAACCTAGACGCCTCTAGCTTAAATATCACTGACACTAAAACGGTTTACGCTTGGCGGGCACAATTGCAATCTGCGCAGCCTAAAGCCCTACTACAACCCAAAGCCAATACTTACCTGGCCAGTGGTAAAGTCACCAGTTTGACCTTGACCGAACCCGGCACTTATCTGATCACATTAACAGCGACAGACAGTGCAGGCACGGTATATAACGCTGAACAAAGCCTAGTGGTGACTGGACTGAGCAGATCACCAAGTGCGGGTCCTCGCATCGCTTCTGGCAGCTTTGTTGAACCCAATGACACCGAGCAGCAAGCCACACCGATTTTAATCAACGACACACCTTTAATCCATTTACTCACCACCAACAACGTGGACTGGTATGAGTTTTTGACTAAAAAAGGTTTGAATTACACCATTGAAATCCCCGTAGAAAGTATTGGCAAAGCCATTAACCCAGCCATTCAAATCTTTGATAACAACGGTAGCCCTATCACTGAATTACTCACGCAAACAACTACTGCGAAAGGCATCAGCGTCACGATCAAAGCTACGAGTTCAGGCATCTACCGCATTCGCGTCACAGGCATGCCGCCTTTGGCACGCTCGGCTGATGCGGGTGACTCCACTTATAGTATTCGTGTATTTCTCACCGATGCGCCGCAGCGAGGTTTGGTGAAAGGTAAGGTCTTAGAAGCCTGTAATCAAAATGGCATTAACAACGCCGAAGTTAGCGCGGTGCTCAACAACTTGGTCAGCGACAGTACATTGAGTTTCAAAACGGGCGAGTTCGGCTTGCTGCTTAACCCTGCGACCTATCAAATCAATAGCAGTGCAAGCAATTTCATTGGATATGGGCTCTCGACTGAAGTTGTACAAACCTCTGAAAGTAATCTTGATTTTTATCTTGCACCCGTCAGTACTTGTCAAAATCAAGCTGCACCAGGGCCAGACCTAGTGAAACAAGAGCAAGACGCTGTAGCGGTTTACAATAGCGCGACAGGCTTGCTGATCGTTCGCGATGCCTTGGCGGGGGGCAGCGTGTATTATGCAGAACTACAAAATACCCAAGATTATCGCTTTCAATTACTCAAAGCTATAGTGATCCCCGGTGCTATCCACGCTGAACCCGCAACCTATAACTACGACACCCTACTCGCAGATTTACCCACCGTTTTTGCGTTGGGTAGAACCTGGAAAGTACAATTACGTTATAGCAATGGGCTATTTGGGCTAGAACATTATGAATAACAGGACTTAAAAAGAACGTTAACTTAGCCCATCTTGGAATAGAGATGGGCTAAGCTTCACAGATAGACGCTGGGACAGTCACGCTAAACCGCAACGCTAAATTAGCGCTGCCGCCGTTCGCGTTCTTCTAAGATGAAAAAATTCAAACGATCATCCAAAATAGACGCTAAATAAAAATCCACATCTTTGGCTTTTTTTGCCAGCAAAACTTGCGTGATCGCCGCATCGGTTTGCCCAGCGGCATAATAATATTCTGCTAAATACCGATGGGCTTCTGCATCTTTGTGCATCTCACCATAAGCTTCTGCCAGCAAACTATAGTAACGCGGTTGTGGGTTGATTTTTAATAAAGGTTGTAACAGTTTACGTGCTTCATCCGGCTGCCCGGCCTTGATTAAGGCGGAGATATATTCCACTTTAATCGCAGCATTTTCCGGAAATCTTTGCACCGTAGTCTTAAACAAGTCCAAAGCTTTGGCATAATCTTTAGCTTCAAAGGTCACGCGAGCTAAAGCACTCGCGTATTGCTCTTGTTGTGGGTAGTCTTTAATCAGGTCTTTGATTAAATTTTCGGCCTCGGTATAACGTTGTGCTTTTAAAGCTGTTAACGCCAGCCCGTAGCGTGCCGCTGCACGTTGCAACGCTGTTCCTTGGTTGGCATGCAAGGTAAAAAACTTTAAGGCACTGGCTTCACTGCTATTTTGAACGACCAGCTTGGCTTTAATCAGCTCATAATCCTGGGAATTAGGATATTGCCGATAAGGGTAATTGTCTGCCCGTCCACGGGTATCGGAAATACGGGATTCGGTCACCGGATGAGTACGCAAGAATTCGGGGACGTTTTTGCCGTAAAAACGCGTAGACTGCTGTAAACGTTCAAAAAATGTCGGCATACTGCGTGGATCAAAATTAGATTGCGCCAAAGTTTGCATACCCACGCGATCAGCCTCTTGTTCATTATCACGGGTAAAATCAATTTGAAATTGCAAGCTACCTGCTTGCACCGCCATGATCGCTGCCTGCCCTAATTGTGGCGCCTGAGAGCCAATCAAGATAGCTGCTAACGTGGCGGCCATGGTCGGGATAGACATACGCCCTTGAGCTTCAGCTGCGCGGTATAAATGCCGTTGCGTTACGTGAGCAATCTCGTGCGCCATTACCGAAGCCAACTCACTTTCGGCTTCAGTTAAACTGATTAACCCCGCATTGACCCCAATATAGCCACCAGGCCCTGCAAAAGCGTTAATATCATTTTCTGACACCACAAAAAAGTGGAAGGGATAACCTGGATTATCACTATTAGCGGTTAATTTTTTACCAATCGTTTCAATATAATGTTGGACTTCGGGATCCTGATTGATTTCTAACTGTGCATGTAACTGCCGAAAAAATGCCGCCCCTAGTTCTTGTTCTTGTATAGGCGATAATAAGGTCCCGGAGGAATCCCCCATCTCTGGCAATTGAATTTTTTCAATTTCAATGGCTTGCTGTGTGGTTGGATAGCTCAGTAACAAAAAGCTTATAAGGAAAACTAAAGGACGGGAATTGTTCATGTAACAGGGTAACAAGCTAGGAAACGAATAAAATGATTCTTACGAAGTATATTTTTAAACCATTATAATAAGGCAAAACCATAGCGTTTAGTTGACAATATCATTAACATGAAGTTCGCCATACAAATAAATTGTAGCCCCTATCAATCCAGCAGCGCCGTCACTGCGTTGCACTTTGTCAAAACTGCCCTCAACTTGCAGCATGAGGTTTTGCGGGTATTTTTTTATGCGGATGGCATTTATCATGCGTTTGCCTATGCTACACCGCCAGACGATGAATTAGCTTTGACCCAAAGCTGGTCTCAGCTGGCTGAGCAATATCACTTGGACCTCGTGGTCTGCATTTCAGCTGCACAGCGCCGAGGGTTATTATGCCTAGAGGAAGCCAAGCGGGTGGGAAAACAAGATAATGATCTGGCCCCTGGTTTTCGCATTTCTGGACTGGGTCAGCTGGTTGAAGCTTCGTTGCTGGCAGAGCGTTTTATCGTATTTGCTTAAATCTATGAAAAACTATTTATTCATTATTCGACATGCCCCCCATAATGGTATTGCGACGCAAGAGCTATTAGATGTCATTTTAACGATGGCTGCATTTGACCAACGCGTAAGTTTATTATTTTTAGAGGACGGCGTATTGCAGCTTAAATCCTTGCAAAATCCCAAGCAATCAGGTCTTAAAGATACGCTCTCTATCTTTAAAGCCTTAGAGTTATATGATGTACAATCATTGTATATCGAAGCTGAAGCAGCGGCAGAATACGGTCTCAATTTTGATCATTTGGAATTACCACTAAATTACTATCCACGGCAACAAATCCCTAGGCTTTTACTACAGTTTGATATCATAATTTAACTTGCTAGCGTAAAATTAATCCAGATATATACTCTTAACAACGGTCAATTAGAGGTACATGAATTTATGAGCACCATTAAACATTGTCGATTATTAATTTTAGGTTCAGGTCCTGCTGGCTATACCGCAGCCGTCTATGCTGCACGCGCCAATCTTAAACCCGTAATGATAACTGGTTTACAAAAAGGTGGGCAATTGACCACCACCACTGAAGTTGATAATTGGCCTGGTGATGTTGAAGGCTTACAAGGTCCGGCACTGATGGAGCGTATGCATGCCCATGCCGAACGCTTTAATACCGAAATTATTTTAGATCATATCCATACTACGGATTTAAGTAAGCGCCCGTTCACGTTGGTTGGGGATTCAGGCACTTACACCTGTGACGCACTGATTATCGCCACAGGAGCCTCGGCGAAATATTTGGGCATGGACTCGGAAGAAGCCTTTAAAGGTCGTGGGGTATCTGCCTGTGCCACCTGTGATGGATTTTTTTATCGCAATAAACCCGTTGCCGTGATAGGTGGCGGCAATACTGCGGTGGAAGAGGCTCTGTATCTGTCAAATATTGCCTCAAAAGTGGTGGTTATCCATCGCCGTGACAAGTTCCGCTCAGAAAAAATCATGAGCGATAAACTGATCGAGAAATCGAAAACAGGTAATGTACAAATTGAATGGAATCATGAGTTAGATGAAGTACTCGGGGATGATATGGGCGTCACAGGCATTCGTATTAAACATACAGACGGAAGCACAAAAGTGATTGATGTGCATGGGGTATTTATCGCCATCGGGCATACGCCTAACACGCATATTTTTGATGGTCAGCTGGAGATGGAACATGGCTATATTAAAGTCCGTAGCGGCATCCATGGTAATGTCACCGCAACCAGCGTCCCCGGGGTCTTTGCCGCCGGAGATGTAATGGATTCGGTTTATAAACAAGCCATTACCTCTTCAGGGGCTGGCTGTATGGCAGCACTGGATGCCGAAAAATATCTGGACGCCTTAGAAAGCTAAGGGCGAAAGCTGCTTATGCAACTAAAGCTACTCAACCCAGTAGCGCCACAGCAACCATTTCCGGATAGTCGCTTTGCACTGACAGAACCCAACGGCTTATTGGCGGTTGGGGGCTGCCTATCTCCTGAACGGCTGATTAATGCCTATACACAAGGCATTTTTCCTTGGTATAACCCTGAAGAACCTATTTTGTGGTGGACGCCTGATCCACGCTTAATCGTTTACCCTGAGCGCGTGCATATTTCACGCAGCTTAAAAAAAACCTTACAAAAAAAGCATTTTCGTATTTCCATTGACGAAAATTTCCCGGCAGTGATGCGTGCTTGCGCTGCCCCGCGGGCTGAAACCACTGGCACCTGGATCAGTGACGACATTCTCAACGCTTATCACAAACTGCATTGTCTCGGCTATGCACACTCCATTGAAACCTGGCTGGAGGACGAATTGGTAGGGGGATTGTACGGCGTCGCACTTGGACAAGTGTTCTTTGGAGAATCTATGTTTCACACTTACACCGATGCCTCTAAAGTCGCGTTTGTCACCTTAGCGAAACTGCTGCAATCTTGGGACTATAAACTGATTGATTGTCAAGTTCGAACACCCCATCTAATAAGCTTGGGAGCCGAAGAAATTCCGCGCCAACAATTTGTCACCTTACTAGCGCAATATACCTCTCAAGCGGCTGCCACATCAGCTTGGAATTTAGCGGGTTAAAAGATGACCACTATTCCCCTACTCGCTACCCATCCACATCCATCCAGTTATCTGGCGAATGAAACGGCGCAAACAGCATTTGTGCATCCTGGGTTTCCAATCAGTACATTTTTGTACAATCTTTTAATTGCTCAAGGCTTTAGACGCAGTGGCGACGATGTGTATCAGAATATCTGTACCCAGTGTGCCGCTTGCATTCCTTCGCGGGTGAATAGCTCAAAATTTACCCCTAACCGTGCGCAAAGGCGTTGTTTAACTAAAAATCAAGATGTGCAGATCAGCATTAAACCAGCGGAGTTTGAGCAACAACATTACGATTTATATATTTACTATCAGCGACATAAACACGCTGATGGTAATATGCAACATTCCACTCCCGATGAATATTTACAATTTTTAAGTAGCCGCTGGTGCGATACCCGCTTTGTGGAGTTCCGGCTGCAGCAAACTCTGATAGCCGTTGCGGTAGTTGATTTTCTGCCAGATGCATTATCCGCTGTGTATACATTTTTTAATCCTGATTATGCGCATCTTAGCCCAGGAACCTATGCGGTCTTATGGCAAATTCAACATGCGCAACAACTAAGTTTAAAATGGGTGTATCTAGGTTACTGGATTGCGGACTGCCGCAAAATGCGTTACAAAACCCAGTTTCAACCTATGCAAATTTTAGAACATGGACTATGGCGAGATTTCCAACAGGTAAATTCTGAATAAACAACTAGGCGCTGTTGTTAACAGCGAGCTTATGTTATCATTTGGCGTTTTAATTGCTTTAGGAACTTAATTAAATGGCAAAAGAAGATCAGATAGAAATGGAAGGGAAAGTCGTTGATACGCTTCCAAATACCATGTTTCGTGTAGAACTCGAAAACGGTCACGTAGTCACCGCCCATATTTCAGGCAAAATGCGTAAACATTACATCCGCATTCTTACCGGAGATAAAGTTAAAGT
>SXIZ01000074.1 GCA_005779525.1 Methylococcaceae bacterium | reverse complement strand
ACGCTTTAATGGCGCTTACAATAACGCTAAGTACCTAGAATACACCAACGCCGCTAAACCGGAAGAGCTGGCATACTTACCGGGAGCATATCTGGATTTCAGCGGGCAAACCTTACCCGGTGCGTCTAAATGGTCATTTGTCGTCGGTGCAGAGTACACTCGTCCGGTATTTGACACCTATAGATTCCACACCAGCTTTAACACCAACTTCCAGTCTGGTTACAATAACCTAGATAACTTATCGTCGTATGGGTGGCTTAATGCCAGAAGCCAAACCGATGCTGCTATTGGTATCAGTACCAAAAACAATCTCTGGGATGTCAGCGTGATTACCAAAAACTTATTTAGTAATGATGCGCATGAAGAGGGTTGGAATAGTTACGCGCCAAACCCTTATCCATTATGGGTGGGGGTACAAATCACTGGAAAAATTTAGTTAATTTCCAGTGGCCTGTTAATTTTGACGTGCCTGACTACTTGCTAGTGACAGGTACGTTACAACTTATATGCTAGCCCTTATCGCAGCATTTTCAGATCATCATACCCATCAGGAAATGGGTATCCTCTGCCAGGGATGGCAACCTTTGCGCTCGCCCAACAGTAATATTTCGCAATTTCTACAAAACTAAATCCCCTGAGCATAGGCTAAAGCTTTCAACACAGCACTGTAGAAAATTTAGTTAGTCGCTAGTTGGTAAATAAGCAGTATTTGCTGATTTACTGTTGTCTTACTAACAGTTTAGCTGCCGACCTCACTCTTCCACCTAATAAAATTAATATCTTGTAACTTATGGCTGAATTTTTGCTTAAAACCTTATTTATAGACAATAAAGCGAAATTTATACGTCATGGTAAGTCATTTAGCAATCCAACGGGAGTACCCGAAAGCTTCCCCATCTATTCGCCGTTACCGCACGGGCGAAGAAAAAGCGCTCTTTGAGATTTACTACTCCGCTATTCATCTAGTCGCTAGGCGTGACTACTCCCCAGAACAGATTCAAGCTTGGGCACCTCAATACCTGAACACCGCTGTTTGGGAAAACCACATGCGCGTAATCAATCCCTTTGTTGCGGAACTGCATGGACAGCTTGTAGGCTACGCCGACTTACAAAGTAATGGCTATATCGACCATTTCTTTGTCTCCGGGCACCACCCGCGTCTGGGTATCGGAACATCGCTGATGCGCCATGTGCTAGCACGAGCTGCCGAACAAGAAATGACTGAACTCACTGCAAACGTCAGTCTGACAGCGCAACCTTTTTTTGAAAAGTTCGGCTTTGTCATTGTGGCAGAGCGCCAAACTAAAGTCAGGGGCGTCGTGATTCCAAATGCTTTAATGCGGCGTATTTGTACTTGAAGAATAACTGAGTAATCTGGAGACAGCGACATAACCGATACTCCAATTGAGGCGGCTTTTTATGGCTATTTCGAAATGGGATTGTTCACCCCGGAAACTCCCTATGAGAGGCGCTGGTATGAGCAATTAGCCAGTAGAAACGCTGTTTCAGCGGCTGATGACAGTAAGAGCTATATTGCATTGCAACATTAACGCCTCCAATAAATAATCTGGGTAAAGAAGTGGCGTTAGCATTGGGTGAAATTGGTGCACCAGAGGCGCTAGTCGCCTTAGAAAACGCCATCGATGATGCCGATCCCGATGTCCGCAAATCCGTGCGTCTAGCAATTGCGCAAATTAATTCTAAGTGACATTTTGTTTTAGCTTAAACCTGTTGCCGTTTTTTGCTCACTACCGCCTAGGAAAAAAATACCCTCCCCGGAAATATGGCGAACCAAAGTAGGGATAGTTATTGTAATAATAAGGACCATAGCCATAACCACCGTAACCGTAATAATTATTTGGCTCAGGGTCGGGCCAAAGATGGATTGTCTTGCTGGTCAATAGGGGTAAACGAATCTTTTTCTTACCAATGATGCGCTCGACTTCGCCCGATAGAACGCCTGCGAGGGTAACTTGCTTATCTTTGGCATAAATTGCCGGGTCTAAAAATTCATCACTTTTGACTACGAATCTACCCAGAGGCGCCTCACTGATTTGTGGCTTGCCAGAGAAACTTAGCGGGTAATATAGTACTTGCAGATAGCTAGAAGTCGCTTCGTTTTCCACCTCAATAATCACCCCTCCCCATCGCACGGGGATATTCTGGTTTGCCTGTAGATTATCTTTAACCTGTGCTAATGAAATATCAACCACTTGGATATTATCGAAGCTAGGCGGTAAAGCACTGCAACCATTGAGTAGTAGGTAAAGCAACAAATATAAGTAGCGTTTCATTTTTACCCCATCAGGCGTGAACTTAAACCAATACTAAAAGCTAAACTGTAAACTGTAAACTGAAGATCCGCTCGCAAGACTGTCGTAGATTTGCTAATAAAATCTTGTACTCAGTCCATCTAATTTTGTTTTATTGGTGTCGCTATCGCGACGTTGTTTTAATCGGGTTCTCGCACCCGAAGGCGAAACAGTTTCTTTTGCTCTACCTCTTGCATCCCTGCAGTCGAAAAGAATGGATTCAAAGAAAAGGCGGCCCGGTTACCGCTCATGTCTTGCACTCCTCGTCGTTATTGAGGGTTGGCAAAAGGGGTGCCCTACCCCTTTGCCAACTTGCGGCATCCTTGCCGCAACCCGTTGGGCTAATCCCAATAACGACTCCGGTGCTCGACGCGGTAAAACGGGATAATACCGTTTATCGCACTCCAGTGAAAATAGTTTTGCTACGTGTAAGTTTTATGTAGTAAAAATGATATTCTTTCACGATAAATACAGATTACTGCACACTATTTGGAATCAACTGAATTACTTTGGACGTACATCATTCGGATACCAAAATTGTTTATGACACTGTTCGCAGGCTTCATCAACCGCCCCGCCAGTCTCCACTAATTGCTCAACATTTTTTTTATCGATGGCGGCAATGACAGTTTTCACCGCATCATGCAGCGCATGCGCGCGCACAATATACGCTGCACGATTGGCATTGATTGCCTTCTGGATATCAGCAGGATTTAATTCTGCACCACCCGTGGAGGTATTAGCACCATGTGCTGCGATGGGTCGACCTTCGATTAGCAGTAAATTACTGGCTTCCAAAACGTTAATAGCATGTTGCCTAAGCGTCAGCCAATCTTCATCCGTTTGGGGGCGGCGCTCTTCTGTACCTAATAGTGGCAACGGAATTCCATACGAAATCAATATTAGGATCGATGATCGAAAGCATGATCTCTTGTATGCTCGCGGTAGGTTGAAAGATCGGTACAGCGATTTGTTCAGGAGTATGGCTACATGCAGAGAGTGCCAAATAAGCTAAAAACGTCGAGAGTAGCGGCGGATGTTTCAAAAGTAACTCCAAAATTAAAAAAAGCCGATAAAACGACCAGCAAAAGCCACCCCGAACCATAAAGTGACAGTCAGGAGCGTGGTGAATTGAGTAATGAAGCTCGAGTGAGTATCCAATTGTTTGATATTCTTGAACCAGCTGAGCTGTACGACTAAAGCTAATGCCAGTAAAACCAATTTGTCCCAGAAGAAATCATTGGCATAATAGTTAGTGGCTGAAGGCGCTAACATTAAAACCCCGGAAATAATTAACAAGGCCAACCCAACCCAAATATAATTTCTTGTGGCGTGCACAATGGCACTGACAGTGACTAAACGCAATCCAAAGCCAAAAATTCGAAAGCTAATCAGTACCACTGAAGATAACAACAAAATCATACCCGTGATATGCATTAACTGGATGCCAGCGTGCACCATGTGATCTAGGCTGCCAACAAAACGTCCAAAACTACTGGCTTGCAAAGCTTTAAAAAAATCAAGGGTCGACATAGTGATAATAAGTAAGTAATGGAAGGATTGCGGGCTATTCGATGCCAAAGTAAGGAATCAATCTGCCAGTGATAATGACCAGACTCCATAAAAACAAAGAGGCAAAGCCTGCCACTTTAACCTTGACAGGCAATACTGAGTACTCTCCCCAAATAGTTACCGACTTACCCCAGCGGAGTTCAAACCATAAAGCATTGATGCCAGCGAGCGCGATAAAAGCTAACTTAAAGAGAAATACTGGCAAGACAATAACTTTGACTGCCGCGGCAATAAAAAGAAACACTCCAGTAATAAACGTCAGCGAAAAACCGCTTAATAGCCAAGGACGCAAAGGCATAATAATATTAGCCACCGGAATCTGCGTCAGAAACACGCCCAAAAGCCGTAGGTCTACAAACAATAAGAGACCGACTGATAATGTCAAGCCAATCAGGTGCAGACCTTCGACGAAAGGGAAAACCACGACCGACTCGCGTAAGGCCGTTCCTAGTTCGGAGTCGTATAATAGCTGCGCAAACTCTATAACCGCCATCTATTTTTTCCCCTCGGCAGCGACCAGTCCAAAGCCGCCGTTATTCTCGGTACACACCCGTTCGTAGTGATCCAAGATAAGATTGTTACCTGCATGCGTAGCGGGTTCCACCTCGAAATGCCAACCATTCGGTTCGTCTTTCTCCGTCCATTTCCGCGCGGGTATGCTGACGGTAAACGGGCGGGTATACACCGTTGGATCGGTTAATACCGCCTGATACAGGTAACGCGAACCGTCATTTTTAAATATATAACGTTCTTCAATGTGACCATTTTCGCTGATGAATTCACCAGAGCGCCCGAATAAGGCCTTGCCGTTATGATTATTCACCTCCACCACTAAGGTATTGCCTTCCCAATGACCACGTGAATCACCATTCCAAAGTTTAATATTTGCGGGTAAAGGCGGTTTATCATCCAAGTGGATAATGCGCGTACCCGAATTAAATTGAAACAGCACATAACCTGGATATTGACTGATTTCATAACCATGCCAGAACAACGATTTTGGCACGCCACCAGGTGCACATCGGGCTAAGGGCTCGATATATTGCGGTTTGATTGGATCATGAAAATGCGCTTGAAAGTCTTTGACCTTCTCTAACGCCCACGGTTGAAAAGGGACTTGTCCATCTACTGGGTCACTGACCCGGCTCGGTGCACGTTCTTCCCTCGGACCATGCGCGATGCGATTGGGGTTGGGATCGTTAATGATTCCGCCTTGCGGGTCGGTAAAATTGTTGTGATTAGCGATGGTATTCGACCAATGTCCCTGAATATCGGGTTGGCCGTCGGCGGTTTTGGGCCCAGTCCATTTTCCTGATTCAATGTGCTCAAACGAACGTTCTTGTTCGATGCCTTGCCCCCCCAGTTTTAATTGTCGTTGTGCGGGTTTTGGTGTAGCTGGCGTAGGCTTGGCTTCTTCTGCAGAACCTAGCAGCGGAAGCAGACTTAAGCCTGCCAGCAAGGCTGTGCAGGCGCTAAGTTTAGGGTTAATTTTTTTGCTGTTCATGAAATCCTCAAATACGTTTTGATAATCGACGTAAACCACTATCCCGTATAGACGCGTTAGGGCTTTTCGGGTTTAGGTGGGTAGTATTCGTCGTAATCCAAGGTAAAGCGGTAATCTTCAATGAGCTGAAAATTCTTTTCCCGGTGCCGATATAAAATCACACTAATATCCCAAGGACGGCTAAACACATTGGGATCTTCTATGGTAGCCTGGTACTCCACGGTGTTGGGATCGATAAATTTCCATTTTTCAATCACATGCAGCGCATCACTATGATAGTTACCCGCCCGATCAAACCAGGTTTTGTCATTAAAATTTTTAACATCCACCACCAAGGTATCGCCTTCCCAATGACCACGAGAATCCCCCAGCCACCAGTCGTAAGGATCTTTCGGATGATCTGTGTTGTTAGTGTTTATAGTGCGTACGGAATGTCCAAACTGGTGTACCAAAATTAAATCTTGTTTGCGCTGAAAAATTTGAAACGGCTCTGGATAATAAATACCACGGGGTACGCCGAGTGTATAACCTTTCAAAGCAGGATCATCCGTCGCTCTAGCAGCAAAATTTTTCTGCTTTTGCGCAAGGGCCTTAGGCAAATAAGGAATATAACTGCCTGCAACAATACCCGCTCCTGGCGGTGCATCTTTGCGATTGGAATGAGGTTCTAAATCATAATCGGCCGCACTGGTCGTTTGCCAAATTCCTGAAAAATCGGGTTTCCCATGACTCAAACGCGGAATTTTCTTATCCGCAGCGACAGCTTGGGTAATAAGGCAACCTGACAACAACACGCCGATGATGATAGCCATGCCTGCAGACGTAAGGCGGTTTTCCCGCTTAAAGCTAGTTAACGTAGTCAAAAAAAATCCCCTTATAAATAATCGTCTTTTCTTGATTAAGGTGCGGCTGGAGCAGCGTTAGCACCCGGTGCATCCTGAGCACCCCCTGTTTTTACACTACGGCCATCAGATAAAATGGTGGTTACGGCATAGCCAAAATCCTTACCGTTTTTGGCACGAAAACCTTTAATACTCACTTCGCTTCCGACTGGCAAACTGGCTTTGGTAATGCCATTTTTCTTTAAATTAAACGGCGCACCGAATTCAAAACCCCAGTTGGCAACCTTACCGTCTTCCTGGGGTACATCAACATACAGCCAGCTATGGGGATTGACGAGTTCTAACTTAGTAACCTTACCTTTTAATTCGATAGGTTTTTCCGCATCAAATTCGGCTGAAAAGGCATGATGAGCCATTGCTTGGTTAGAGATACATAAAACCAGTGCTAATGAGGCACGAGACAAGTAAGTTGAAAAATTCATTAATAGCTCCGGGGAAAGGACAAAAGAAAGTAAACGATAACTAAAGAGGCTGTATACAAATATCAGGCCAAAAATGTTACCTAGGGATTTAAGGCGCCGTAGTTATAGATTAGATAGAACGTTTTAGGCTGCTTTCCGCGAAATTTAGCGTTAGCAAGATGGATAGGATTAATTAAAGCCAGCGATTGTTGTTGAAGTGACAACCTTAAATCAACAATCAATGCTGGTTAAGCAACACCAGACAAGATAAATTGCAGATGCCTACTATTGCTGCAAACCAAAACTACAGAGGATAAATGATGGTTATCTGCTATTTAGTTTAGGCTTAGATTTTCTGGGATTCGGTTCAAATTAAGAACTGACGTTATGCAGTAACGTGTTTTTATCCCGTTTACCGCGTCGAGCACCGCAGTAGTTATCGGGTTGAGCCCAACGGGGTGCAGCATGGATGCCGCAAGGTGGCAAAGGGGCAGGACGCCCCTTTTGCCACCCCCCGATAACTACGAGGAGCGCAAGACATTAGCGGTAACTGGGCCGCCTTTTCTTTGAATACTTTCTTT
>SXIZ01000073.1 GCA_005779525.1 Methylococcaceae bacterium | reverse complement strand
GCGAGCTTCTAACTCCTGTAAACGTTTTTCCATCAACTTCACCTGTTTGAGTAAGTCTGGTAATTTTCCCAAGGCCGCGAGCTCTTTCCAGGCGACTTTACGATCTTTAGCGGGACTGCCAAACACTTGGGTCATAGGTTTAACATCATTGGAAATCCCCGAGCGCGCCATAATCACCGCATGATGGCCAATAGTGACATGATCCGCAATCCCCGAACTACCCGCCAAAATGGCATTATCTTCAATCACGCAGGAACCTGAAATTCCGGTTTGCCCGCAAACGATGACATTTTTACCGATAATATTGTTATGGCCAATTTGCACATTATTGTCAATTTTAGTCCCGGCACCAATGGTAGTCGAGCCACATGCGCCCCGATCTATACAAGTATTTGAACCAACTTCAACATTATCCCCGAGGACGACATTTCCGACGTGCGGCACTTTAATATGTTGCTCTTTACGATTTTTATAACCAAAACCATCAGCTCCAATCACACTACCTGCATGAATAATGACGTTATCACCCAAAACACTGTCATCGTAGATCACCACATTTGGGTGAATGCGGCAATTGTCACCGATAACCACATTATTCCCAATATAGGCGCCATTCAAAATCACCGAACCATTGCCGATAACGCTCTGCTCACCTATGCTGACAAACGCGCCGATATACACGCGCCGAGGAAGCTCAACCGAATGTGCGATACAGGCTTGCCCGGAAATATGCTGCCCATATTCTTTAGCGGGGTGTAAAGCATTCACCGCCTGGATAAAACTAATTTCCGGGTCATCACACAACAGCAAGGTGATGTGCTCTGGGACATTTTCTAAAGCAGCATCGGATTTCACAATACAGGCTGACGCTAAGCTTGCAGGCAAAAAATGCGCATAGCGGGGGTCACTTAAGACCGTCAGTTGTTGCGCTTGCGCAGTTTTAATGTCCGCAGCCGCGGTGATTTCTAAAGACGCATCACCCTGTATCGCGCTAGCGTTACAAATAGATGCAAGTTCCTGAATGCTTAACTTCATAAGATAGTCTCAAAAAGGCGACGCGGTTATTTCCAAATACTGATGATATTCGTAAAATCATCCGTCCAAGGTTTTAGATCAAAATACAGTGGCATTTTATGCCAACTGCCCAAGCGGCTTTGTTCTAGGGGTAATAGTGTAGCAGCATTCCGGCTTAACACGACCCAATCCGTAGCCACGACTAACGGCATTTCAGTAGCTGGTTGATATTCCTGGATCAACGCTGCCAAATGTAATTGTTGTGCATGATCGGACAACACTTTTTTCAAAGCCAAATGCCGATTGGTTATATGAAACGCCAACACCCCTTCCGGTTTCAATTTGGCAAAATACAATTTGATGGCTTCTTGCGTCAGGAGATGCGTTGGCACGGCATCAGAACTAAACGCATCCATTATCAACAAATCAAATTTGGCATCCGGCTCTTGTGCTAAGGATAAGCGAGCATCGCCAATTTGCATGTTGGCTTTGGGGGTACAGCGACTGAGATAGGTAAAGTATTTCGGATTACTGGCGGTCTTAACGACCAGTGGATCAATTTCGTAAAACGTCCATTGCTGACTTGGTTTGGCATAACATGCCAAAGCACCAGCCCCCAAACCGACCGAACCAATCACCCAGTTATCATCTAAATCTTTGAAAGTTTCAAACAGCTGCCCCATCGGACCGGGTCGACTGTAATATGTTAATGGCGTAGTTTGTAATTCAGGTGCTAAGCGTTGCGCACCATGCTTGGTGGTGCCATGATACAGCTCATGCACCGTCTCAGGACGCTGCTGCTCATCGGCAATTACGGTTTCACGCGCGGCTAACACCCCAAAAAAAGAACGTTCTTGGTATAAGGTGTTAGAAAATAATTGATGCAATAGCAAGGCAAATAAAATAATCACCCCAGTTAACGCAGCCAAGCCCAGCACTTGCTGTCTAAAACTAAACACTAAGCCTGCGAGTAAAATCAGCACCACGCCAATACTATCAAGATACTCGAGTAAATTATCACTGCTCAGGTAAGCGATAACCCCAACAACCAATACTAAAAGCGCAAACCAAAGCTGTTGCATCACACTTACACGATCAAGCTGCAAGCCTGGACGCAGCAACAATGCAGCAATAAGCATCAAGGGATATTCATACACACCATTAAAGATAAATGGCGCCACAAAGGTATTGACCATGCCCCCGAGCATCCCCGCGAACGACATGATCAGATAATAGGTGGTTAAATGCTGCGTGTGCGGTCTTAGCCGCGCCAGTTCACCATGACACACCATCACAACGAGGAAAAAACTGCTTAAATGCAGAATTAAATCCAACCAATACGGCAACACGGCGGGATTGATAAACGAAAAACTTAAAAACGGCAATAACACTACAGGCTGCGCCTTAAGCATCCATGGATGTATTAGGTCATGCCATTTGGAAAACACCAAAATAAACGACAATAAATATAAGGTCAGCGGGATAATCCACAACAACGGCACCGAGGCGATATCGGTACTGATAAAATTGGTTAAGCCCAGCAACATACTCGAAGGCACCAGCGCCAACACCAGCCAATGCATTTTTGTGGCTAGGGCAAGCGGTTCTAACGGGAGTTCTTCTTCCGAGGTTTGCTCCTGCGCTTGACTGCGCCACAACAAATAACCACAAGCCAAAACCAGGATACACAACACCCCGTAGCAAATACTCCAACTCAACTTTTGCCCGGCGACTCCTAGATTAGGTTCGATGATAAAGGGATAGCTAAGTAAAGCAATTAAACTGCCTGCATTACTGGCAGCGTACAAAAAATAGGGATCGGCACTTTTTTGATGCCCAATATGCGCAAACCATTTTTGCAGCAATGGCGCGGTGGTCGAGACCACAAAAAACGGTAAACCAATAGAGATCAATAAGGTCCACACTATCCATAAAGTCGGATCGCTGGTGGTCGGCGGTGCAAGATTTTCTGGCAAAGCCAAAGGTAACATACTCAAACTGCTGAGCAACACCAACGCATGCACACTCAACTGTTTTTGTACCCGCCAGCGCGTACTAATCAAATGGGCATAGGCATACCCTAAAAACAACAGAGTTTGATAAAACACCATGCAAGTATTCCATACCGCAGGCGAGCCCCCCAATAACGGCAACAATAGTTTGCCAAACATCGGTTGCATGACAAACATCAGGGTGGCACTGGTAAATAAAGTTACAGCAAATAAAATGATTAGCATGTCATCTCAAACAAAAAAGTCACGGATACCTGGAGCTTATTATTGTAGTTGTCAGGTATACGCACCGAACAAGCATCCTCTGTTTGCGTACTCTGTATAGCTAGAGTACCTAAATCCCTATTATATCGCATCCCATAATCACATGGGTTTTACAATGCCGTTGCTCGACGATTCTCAATTTTAAAGCAGCTCTTTCTTATTAACTGACGTTACGCAGTAACGCGTTTTAATCCCGTTTACCACGTCGAGCACCGCAGTATTTATCGGGAATAGCCCGAAGGGGTGCGGCATGGATGCCGCACGGTGGCAAAGGGGCTGGCCGCCCCTTTTGCCACCCCCCGATAAATACGAGGAGCGCAAGACATC
>SXIZ01000072.1 GCA_005779525.1 Methylococcaceae bacterium | reverse complement strand
CACTGCCGCACAGGCAGCTTAGAAATGCCCCCAATATGCAAATAACAATCTGGATGAGTTCACTGCCGCACAGGCAGCTTAGTAAATTATACTTCTCCGCAGGTTTTTACGATTCTGGTTCACCGCTATGCAGCCAGAAAAAAATCTTCAGTGCTTTAAAACCACTCCTTGCGCTCTCAGTGCTTAATCACTTTTACGCGTCTGCGTACGCCAGTAGTGGACGATTTTTTCGACATCCAGATCTTCGGGGCCTTCGCGCCAACTGCTGTAGTAATCGACATCATTACTTTTGGGTTCGGGGTTGGGGCGGTAGATTTGTACGCGTGTGGGCAGGGGGGCGGCTTCGCCTAGGACTAGGGCTTCACCGCGACCAAGCGAGGTGAGGATGTCGGTGAGGTCACCTTCGGCTTCGGGGACTAGGCCTTTGATATAGGCTTGGTCGTCGGGGTTGGTGGTGCGCAGGCAGATAAACGAGCTGCATTGCGACAGCATGGTTTCAGAAAGTTCGGTGGGCCGTTGACTGACTACGCCAATAGATACGCCATATTTACGGCCTTCTTTGGCAATACGTTCCATCATTTTTTTGGTGCCTTCAAATTTCCCCCCGTGTTCGCGTGGGATGTAGGCGTGGGCTTCTTCGCAGATTAGCGTAATCGGAAATTCGCGCCGTTGGGGATTCCAGTAGTTGAATTCGTAAGCCAAGCGCCCGACTTGGGCGGAGATGGCAGGACGAATGTCGGTGGGGACGGAACTTAAGTCGACGACGGTGATATTGGCTTTTTTCTCGCCCAAGCCGATAAACTGCCGCAGCAGGTCGGTCAAGCTGGCGGAGGTGGTGCGTTTTTTGGGTTTGAGTAAAAAGTCGTAACGCACGTCGTTGAAGCGGCTTTGTAGGCGGACTAAGAATTCGTCAAATTGGCCGTATAACGCGCCTTGGGTTTTACCAAAGTCTTTGCGTTCTTCGTTGGCGTTTTTGAATTGCATGTACATTTCCGCCAAGGAAAAGTAAATCGGGGTGTCTATGGAGACGGTGGACAGACCGATTTGTTTGGCTTCTTTGCGTTTAAGTTGTTGCAAGACTTCGCGCAAAAACGCCATTTGCATGGAGGCCCCCCGATCTTCGCGATCAATAAATAAGTCTACGAGTTCGGCGTAGCTCATCATCCAGTAGGGCATTTCCATTTCCATGGCGTCGACGTAGTTGACGATCTCGGCCGGAAACGCGGATTGCACTTGGTTTTGGGCGTCTTTCCAGCAATATTCACCATGTAAATCGAGCATAATCAAATGCGTTTTCGGCATGGCTTTGATGGTGTGTTGGATCAGGCTGGTGACGGTCCAAGATTTACCGGAACCGGACTGTCCAATAATGGCAAAGTGGCGACCAAATAAGGCGCGGGGGTCTAAGCTAAGGTGGTAGTCGTGGTGGTTAGCCAGTTGCCCGATGAAAAATTCATAATGGCGGAATTTGGAAAATATGGCATTGATTTCACGTAAACCCACAGCAAACACTTTGGCGCCCACGGTAGGATAGTGGCGTACGCCGCGGAGGAAGGTGCCATCGGCTTGAATTTCGCCTACGGGAATTAAGGAGACGAAGCGGTCAAACAGGCGTTGTCCATCGGCAAAATAATCTTTTTGCCACATTTTAAACACTAAGGCGAGTACGGCAATGTCGCCTTGTTGGATCAGGAGGTAGGCACCAAGTTGCCCCGCGAGTAGTTGTTCACCGCCGACGCTCAGTACGGGGTTATCGGTGGCGTATGCTTCAACGATACGCGCTTCCATGCCATTGCCTCGAACTTCGGTCAAGGTGGCGACTAAAATATTGGCAGAGGGGCTAGAGGTCATAGGGATTGTGTTACGCGGTTGAGATAAATAGTTTAAGTTTAGTCGATTGTGCAATTTTTATCGTTTTGGAGTCGCTTGCTTATGGAATTAATAAACTAAAGCGCGCCCCGCCTAATTCACTGAGGTTATCCATCTGTAACTGTCCGGTTTTAGTTGAGTTTTTGTGCATTTGCGCGATGGTGGATACAAAGTATAGCCCTAAGCCAAAGTTATTATTTTTGAGGTCGGTTGGATTTTTAACGAGTGGCTGGTGGTGCAGTAATTTTTCGGGGAGGCCAGGCCCATCATCTTCAACGCAAAAGGCGATATAGCCATCTTGTAAACTAGCGGAAATTTTGATGTGCGCTATGGCATAGCGTTGCGCATTTTGGATCAAGGTATTGAGGGCGTTGGTTACGAGGTCATTGTCGCAATAACACAATAGGTTTTCTTCGCAGCTGGAGTGCAGGGTTAATTTATTGACGCTGCATAAGGCTTCTTGCACTGCCAACACGTCGAGGATAATGTCTTCAGCTATATGTTCATCTATCCGCGGTTTAAAGGCGTCAGCCTCGATTTTGTACAATACCAGCAACTGCGAGAGGTAGTTGTTCATGCGGTTGGTTTCGCACTCTAGCAGCAGTTTTTCTTGATTGCTTTCTGGGTAGAGTTCTGACAAATCCTGGATTAAGCGATTGACATTGCTGAGGGAGTTTTTCAGTTCATGCACGGCGCTCGCCAGTACAGCATGAAATTCGGCAGTGGATACAAGGCCCATAGTCAGAGCAACTAGTGTGAGGATTGAGGGTGTGATAATTTGGCAAATTCGACTTGAATTTGGTTGATCTTATTGGGTGCTACGCCCAAGGATTGGGCCTTGGTAATGCACTCTTGAACTTTCGCGAGTTTCTTTTCATTGACCCCGTTGGCTTTCATATCTTGTACCAGAATAATAGCCATGTTCATCAGAATGGTGCGATTCCCTGGCATTTTGTTAATGGATTCACTCAGCATATTCAGAGCAAGTTCGACTTGTCCTTGCCGAAAGAGTAATACTGCTTTGTTGTTAATATCGATTAATTCTTGTTTGGTATGTTGGATCAGCAATTCTGCCTGATCGTGAAATTTGCCATCTTGATAGATGCTGCGCAGTTCGTTTAAAAAATGATCATCGTCGACATTGTCATTGATCAATTCGCTTATTAATTGGTAGGCTAATTTGGTGCTGCCCGCGTTATACAGTACCCGCACGATGTCCAGCCGCAAATCTTTGGGCATCAATTTGATGTTGGCGTGTTGTTTGTGAATCTTACCTATCGCTTCGGCCGCGAGTGCAGGGTTTTTTTGCTCGGTATAGAGTTGCGCTTCCATTAAGGCACAGCGGAGTTCTGCTTCGGGATCTTGCTGAAAAGCGGTACGCATTTCGGCAAGAATTTTCATCGCATGCTTGCTCTCATTGGTTTTGTTATAAATTTTGGCGAGGCTAGAAAAGTCGTTGCTGGACTTATGCACGGAAAATTTACCTAAATCGACGGCGGTGCGATAAGCTTTTTTGGCGACTTCCAGATTGCCGCTTTTATCCGCTAAAGCCCCTAATTTTTGTTGCCGCAAAATAGCTTGCGGGGATAAGGCCACCGCGGTATTTAAAATTTCTTGCGCTAATTCCGGTTGTTGGGTGACTTCGTAACAGCGTGCCAACCAATCGTAACTTTCCATTAGCGTCGGGGATTCGGCGATCACTTGTTGAAAGGCTTCAATCGCACGCTCAAATTGGTTTTTAGAAAAAGCGACTACGCCCAGACCGTGACGGGCCCAGGATAATTCTCGGTGTTGCAAAATTTGTTGGTATTTTTGTTCAGCGGTATCCAGGTCACCGACGAGAATTGCCAGTTCTGCCCGAGTTTTCAGTAGTTGGGTGTGCATGGCCGGGTGATTTTGTTCTAACAATTGGTCGCAATACTGAATTGCTAAGTTGTATTTACCCGCATCCATGGCTTTTTCGACGTTCATCACGTAATTTTTACGTACTAACAATTTTTCTAGTCGCCCCAATAACTGTTGGGCATTAAAGGGTTTGGTAATGTAGTCATCGGGTTTGTTTTCCATGGCGCCCAATACGATTTCTTGGGTATTTTGCGCGGTGACCATGATAAAAATGGAGCTGCAGGGTAATAATTTCCGGTATTTGGCTTCTTCGAGCAGTTGTTGGCCATTTTTGCCCATGCCGAGATTGTAATCACACAGCACGATATCAAATACTTGCTGTTCCATGGCAGTAATGCCAATTTCGGCATTGCGGGCCTCGGTAATATCTTTACCTTGAGCCAGATACAGCATTTCTTTGATGTTGGTGCGCATCACCGAGTTGTCTTCAATGATGAGAATTTTCAGCTGCTTTAGACTCACTTTAATCATGAATTGCGCATCTACAAGGTTGGGTTAGTGGGCGGGCGCTTGAAAAATAAATTACTGTCCCCATGATTATAGTCGATTGATAATTTTTTTGAGACGAGGATTCGTAGAACATGACCGTTGAAGTAAAAAAAGAAACTTTAGGCTTTCAAACTGAAGTCAAACATTTATTGCATTTAATGATTCATTCGTTATATAGCAATAAAGAAATTTTTCTGCGTGAATTAATTTCTAACGCTTCTGATGCTGCAGACAAACTGCGTTTTCAAGCGTTATCCAATGATGCGTTATATGAAGGCAATAGCGATTTAAAAATTCGTATTGAATTCGATAAAGACAAACGCACGGTGTCGGTCATCGACAACGGTATCGGCATGACCCGGGATGAAGTGCGTGAGCATATTGGTACCATTGCTAAATCGGGCACTAAACAATTCTTTGAAGCCTTAACGGGCGACCAAGCGAAAGATAGCGAACTGATTGGTCAATTCGGGGTGGGTTTTTATTCGGCATTTATCGTGGCCGATAAAGTCACTTTAATCACGCGTAAAGCAGGCGCCAGTGCCGATCAAGGTGTGCGTTGGGAATCGCAGGGTGAAGGTGAGTACACGTTGGAAGACGCGGAAAAAGCGACCCGTGGTACTGAAGTCATTTTGCATTTGAAAGAAGGCGAAGAGGAATATTTAGACAACTATCGTTTAAGATCGATTATCCGTAAATTCTCGGATCATATCTCGTTACCGATAGTGATGGATAAAGAAGTATTCCCCGAAGCTGATCCTGAAGCCGAGGAGGATGCACCTAAGCCAGATCCGATTATTGAAGAAGAAACCGTTAATAGTGCATCTGCATTGTGGACCAAATCGAAAGACGAAATTACGCCAGAAGCCTATAACGAATTTTATAAACATGTAGGCCACGATTATCAAGACCCGTTAGTGCATGTGCATAGTAAAGTTGAAGGTACCAACGAATATACCTTGTTACTGTATGTCCCTGCACGTGCGCCATTTGATTTGTGGGATAGAGATGCCAAACATGGCGTGAAATTGTATGTGCGTAAAGTGTTTATCACCGACGACGCCGAGCAATTAATGCCACGTTATTTACGTTTTATCCGTGGGGTGATCGATGCGGATGCCTTACCACTGAACGTATCGCGTGAAATACTGCAACAAAGCAAACAAATCAGCAGCATTAAAACCGGGGCTGTGAAAAAAGTCCTGAGCTTGCTGGAAAGTTTGGCGCAAGATGATGCGGAAAAATATGCAACCTTCTGGAAACAGTTCGGTAATGTTATCAAAGAAGGGGTGATTGAAGATTTCAAAAATAAAGAACGCGTTGCTAAATTACTGCGTTTTGCTTCAACCCATACCGATACTGATGCACAAGATGTGACGTTGGCGGATTACGTCAGCCGCATGAAAGAAGGCCAAGAGCATATTTATTATGTCACTGCTGACAGTTTCCAAGCAGCCAAAAGCAGTCCGCATTTGGAAATTTTCCGCAAAAAAGGCATAGAAGTCTTATTAATGTCTGATCGTATTGACGAGTGGGTCGTGTCTAACCTCAGCGAGTTTGATGGTAAACACTTACAATCGGTCGCTAAAGGTAAATTGGATTTAGACAAATTCGAAACCGAAGAAGACAAAAAACAGCAAGAAGAAGTCAGTAAAGATTTTGAATCAGTACTGAAACAAATCCAAGAAGTATTAGGCGATAAAGTCAGCGAAGTGCGTATCAGTCACCGTTTAACGGATTCACCAGCTTGTTTGGTGGCTACCGATTATGGTATGAGCCTGAATATGGAACGTATCATGAAAGAAGCAGGCCAAAACTTAGGCATGATGGGTGGTGGCAGCAAACCCGTGTTTGAGATCAATCCTACGCATGCGTTGGTGACTAAAATCAAAGAAGAAACCGACGAGCAACGTTTTGCGGATATTACCCACATTCTGTTCGATCAAGCGATTTTAAGCGAAGGCGGGCAGTTGGATGATCCAGCAGCGTTTGTGCATAAGTTGAATGGCTTGTTGCAGAATTTGTTGCGTTAAGTCTAGCTGTAAGTGCACATTGCACTAAGTAAGTGATGTTTACCCTTCTCCCAGCTATTGCAGATAGCCAGCGGGAGGAGGGTAAGTTTTGTTATATTGTTAGTTTTAAAACATACTCCTCGAAGTTTGCCATTATTGGCACCCCCAAGCTAGAACGCTTATTCCTTGACTCGATTTAGTAATAGCACCGAACCATCGGCTTGCAAAGCTAAGCTCAATGTGTACTTTTTACCAGCTATTCTGACATGCGCGACATTTAACATGCCGCTGCT
>SXIZ01000071.1 GCA_005779525.1 Methylococcaceae bacterium | reverse complement strand
TACTTATTTTTTAAATATTTGGGTTTATGGTTATTACCCAATACGGCGTGGATGGCTATAGATATTTACTACCCTTTTGTGACTAAACTGCTCAGCTTTCCTGAAAGTTTAGGGTGTCTAGCTTTTATCAGTTATCCGATTTGGGCTTTCAGCTTTTTGAAGCATCGTGGCGAACGGGGATTATTAGGGTTAGCCATGCTATGTCCTTGGTTATTATTTTTTACTGAGTTTGCAGTTATTCGGGTACAAGAATCATTTGTGCTGTATCGTAGCTATTTATGGATGCCAGGGATATTTTTGGCTTTGCCCTGGTTATTTCGAAAGTTATCCGCTAAATTGGCAAATACAGTTTTGTTGTGCTGCGCCTTAGTTCTGGTGCCATTAACCTGGAATCGATTAAATACTTTCAGTGATTCTATCCTTGTGTGGGATGATGCTGCTAAATTATTGATGGACCAGAATTTGCAAAACCTTCCTGGTGTGGAGCGTGTTTTTTACAATCGTGGTGTATTTTTAAATAAAGCTCATCGTGAGTCAGAGGCTATAGTTGATTTCACAAAAACTATAGCGCTAGCTAAAGACCAAGGCTATCTAGCGGTGAACGCTTACTTTAATCGTGGCCGGATTTATTTTGAGCAAGAGCAATACCAATTGGCAGAACAAGATTTCAGCAAAGTGATTGCACTTGAACCTTCGAATTCAAACGCCTATATCTTAAAAGGTCAGGCTTTGGAAAAATTAAATCAATCAGGTGCCGCAGAATCGACCTTTAAAGAAAATTTTCTGCGTAATTTGCCATTTAAATAAAATTTATCCCCAAAATCCTTAGCTGTTCAGGGAGTGTGGTTTTTTTGTAACTATCCTTCAAATTTTTTACCTTAAATATTAAGAAAGTATGGCTAAAACAGGTCGTATCAAAGAGTTTTCCAATGTACTAATTTTCCTTATAAAAATTATGGATTGGATTATTATCTGCGGCTCTGGAGTGCTCTGTTTTTTGCTGTTAGAACCTTACAAATCCTTTCCTGATCATAGTAGTTTTTTACCGCATAGCTATGTCGTGGCTCTGAGCCTAAGTTTTGTTTTCAGTGCTTGGTGGTTTCCTGTTTTTAATGTTTATCGCAGTTGGCGCGGTGAAAGTATTTACGAAGAAATACGTATCTTGCTGTTTAGTTGGATATGTACGATGTTGGGTTTACTGGTATTTATGGTGTTTACAAAAACCAGTATTAAATTCTCTCGGCATTGGTTAGCCTTGTGGTTTTTTACTGCATTTTTCTTATTGGTGCTTTCTAGAATTGTTTTGCGCCTACTGCTGCGTTACTTTCGTAAAAAAGGTCTGAATCGACGGCATATTGTGTTGGTTGGTAGCGGTGATCTCGCGCGCCATATCGCGGCAAAAATTGTGAGTTCTAAATGGATGGGTTTAAACATCGTGGGTTATTTTTGTGACAGTGATGAACAGATTCCCGGTTTTAATAAATTGGGAAATTTGGAACAGTTAACAAAATTTACTGAAACTCATCCGATAGATCAGATATGGATTACGCTATCACTGAAAGACATGGAGAAAATTGAACTGCTGTGTCGTCAATTACATTCTGTAGCAGTTGAAGTTCTGATGGTACCAGATATTTCTAGTTTACGTATTTTAAATCATACCGTTACACAAATTGATGGTATTCCGATTATTAATATGTCGGTGTCGCCTATCAATAGTGGCAATGCGGTGCTTAAATGGTTGGAAGATAAACTTTTATCACTACTGATTTTGCTACTTGTCAGTCCATTAATGTTGTTAATCGCCTTCGCTATCAAATTAAGTTCTGCGGGTCCGGTATTTTATAAACAGGAACGCATTAGCTGGAGTGGCAAGCGCTTTAATATTCTAAAATTTAGAACCATGGTTTCTGATGCTGATGCCGCAACTGGTCAACCCGTCTGGGGGGAGGCTCGGAGCAAACCCACTTTTGCGTTTGGGCGTTGGCTACGTAAAACGAATTTAGATGAGTTGCCTCAATTTATCAATGTTTTGAAAGGGGATATGTCTATAGTTGGCCCTCGGCCAGAACGAACGATCTTTGTAGAACAATTTAAGCATGAAATCGAACGCTATATGCAAAAACATTTGGTTAAAGCGGGCATTACTGGCTGGGCGCAAATCAATGGCTGGCGGGGTGATACCTGCTTAAAAACCCGATTAGAGTATGATTTATTTTATATAGAACATTGGTCTTTGTGGTTCGACCTCAAAATAATTTTATTGACGTTGTACAAAGGTTTTTTTGATAAAAATGCCTACTGATTCAATTTGTGTGGATATTTTGCTCGGAACCTATAATGGCGCAGCATTTTTAACGGCACAGTTGGAGTCTTTGTTGTTGCAAACGCATCAAAACTGGCGTTTATGGATGCGAGACGATGCCTCTAGCGATGCGACGTTAGCAATTTTGCAACGTTATGCGCAACAATTTCCAGAGCGATGTCAGCTTATTCAGGATGATCTTGGCAATGTAGGGATTATCAATAACTATAATATTTTGTTGCGTCATAGTCAGGCCCAATATTTGCTGTTTTGCGATCAAGATGATGTGTGGTTACCCAATAAAATCTCTCACACGTTAAAATTAATGCTTAACGCAGAGCGAGACTATGTGCAAGCTACTCCTATTCTGGTGCATACCGATCTGCAGGTAGTCGATGCTCAGTTGCATGTCCTATCAGAATCCTTTTGGCGTTACCAAAATATCAACTCTAAGCATAAACGCTTAAATCGCCAAGTGGTGCAAAATAATATTACTGGGTGTACAGTCATGATCAACCGCGCGTTAGCGGATTTAGCCTTTCCCGTTGATTCTGCGGCAATTATGCATGATTGGTGGTTAGGACTGGTAGCGGCTGCTTTTGGGGTAATTATAGATGCCTCTTTAGGCACCGTGCTTTATAGACAACATCAGCAAAATGATACCGGGGCAAAGAGGTGGTCAACGGCTTATATTTTCAAGATAGCTTTTAAACGTTACGATATATTACCTATTGTTGCCCAAGCACACGCATTTTTTAAACGCTATGTATTGTCTTTGCAGCCAGAACAGCAGGCTTTGTTACAGGATTTTAGTAAGCTGCCATCTTTAAGCTACTGGAGCAAACGCCGTTTACTGGTTAAATATGGGTTATACAAACATGGGTGGTTGCGTAATCTTGGTTTTATAATCGACCTATAAATAATCTAAAGGTAGTCCTGATTTTTGCTTTAGATTTGTCTGCGAAGTATTAGAGTATATAATCAAATTAATCACGTCTGTGTGATGGTTCTTTATTTCAATCTATATCGTTAAGTCAATTTGCAATCCCTGCTGTCGGCACTCTACAAGATAATCTCAGTGATAAGCCAGCCCTGAAGCCATGCAAATACGCCTAGATTCAATAGGTAGGTAAAGGAAAAGCAGCGTAATATTTGGTATTTATAAATATCGCGATTGAGCAAATATTCTAAAGCATAGCCTAGACAACACAGATAGCTTAAGCCTCTAATGAGATAGTCGGTATTGATGAAGGTGATAGCAACGCCTATGAATAGCAGTACTAATAAATCTTGATTATTTAACGTAAAGTAGGTTTTACGCGTTACCCGCACAGCAATACTCGTCACTACCAGCAGCAGTAGAAAAAATATATCTATGCTCACCCCTAAAGTATCCTTAAAGTTTGAAATTTCAAGGGTATAGACACTTATGGCTCCCGCAATATAGAAGGTGAGGCGTACTATAAAGAGCTGAATTTTTGGCGGAATAATAAATGTAATACTGATTGCCAAAGCGAAAATTTTAGCTTCAAGTACCCAGTTAAATTGCTCGTGGTAATAGATAACGGTACTTAAGACTAATAAAAATAGACACAAAGTTAACTCGATATAATAACGACAACAGCTAAAGATCCAATCCTGACGCCAGAAGGGTGTACGACGTTTAAGACTAGACTGGCTTGAAGTAAAATCAACTTTTTGTGCAGTTGCATAGTAAAAAGTCAAGAAGATACATCCGGTTAAGAATAAAAAATAACTTAAAATGATCCCAAAATGCGAGTAGCGAAAGATGAAAGCGCCAAACAGGAAAAAACTCTGAATAATATAGATGATGGCAACGGCCTGTGGGTGTAATAGTCCATAACTCATCAATTTGTGATGGATATGGCGCTTATCTGCGGAGAAAGGTGATTTTCCTGCGCGGAGCCGTTGAATCATGACGGATAAGGTATCCAATATAGGTAATCCCAATATCAATATGGGCAAGGCAGGACTAAAAACTGGATTCAGCTGCTGCGTTAAAATAATGCTGAGATTAGCCGCTATAAATCCGATAAATTGACTACCACTATCGCCCATAAATACGATTGCTGGATGAGTATTGAATCTTAGGAATCCAATTAAGCCACCAATGGTAGCCAAGGCGACTAATGCAATCTCAAGTCCGCCAAAATAGACCGCAAACGCGGCAATAAACGCAAAGCTTAATAGCATGGTGCCCGCGGCTAGCCCGTCTAAGCCATCGGATAAATTTACCGCATTTGTGACGCCGACGATAAATAACAGGGTTAAGGGATAAGTTAACCAAACTGGCGCATCCTCTAAGCCAAAAAAGGGCAGTTTCTCAAATACAACACCCACAGCCATTACCACGGCAACCGCTAAAATTTGGCCTAAAAATTTCCAGCGGTAATGTAAGTCGATGGCATCATCCAGAAGTCCAAAAATAACTATAATCGATCCGCCAAGCAGCAGGCCTGTGGTCATCGGGTTTAGCTTGACAAGCAGAAGTATGACTATTAAAACACTCAGGGCTATCGCTAAGCCACCGCACCTAGGAATGGCTTGTTTGTGTATTTTGCGTTCATCAGGGGCATCAATCATACCCAGTAATCCTGCATGCTTGATTAAAATCGGAATTAAAGCAATAGACATCCCTGTTGCAAGCGCAAATGCCAGCAATAAGTCAAAGTTATTCATAGTTATTCAGCACCTTAGTTTGGAATATAGCGATTTAATAAAGGCGCCACAGCTTGGGTAAATTGCTGTAATGCTTTTTCGCCTTGTTCCGCAGAGGTAAAATTACCTAAGGGGAGAACGAGTCTAACTAACGCACCGTCAGTGCGCTGCCGGGTTAAGGCATCCCAAAATAAATACCATTTGAGCAGGTATTCATTGTTAATGATCCGCCCGCGTTGTTGAAACCAATAGTAGACGAGTTGCTTTTGGTCCTTTTTACTGATAATCGCGTGATTTACCCAAAAAGGGGTGCCTCCCGCGGAGGTGAGTCCCGGTACTGGCTTTTGGGTAAAATCACTGATAAGCCAGCCATCACCAGGGATACACGACTTGGGAGAATGTACCGAAGCCCCTTGTCTTTGCGAGGCGTAATAAGCGATGTAGAGGTTGATGGGAAGGTTATTTTGTGGATTGACATAATTGGCGACGATATAATCGTCAAATTTTAAAGCAGTTACAAATTCCTGGCCCATGCCGACTTCGGTGCCTTGCCAGTCTTGAATTTTTAAGGGAAAGGAGCTGAAACGCGTACGTTCGGGGATGAATTCTTGTCGCTCGCCGATATACCATGAGATTGGCAGTGCCAATAACAAAACGACACCTGCGGCAAGCAGGGGATTTGGACCGATGAGGAATCCAAAATTAGTGACTGGTGCAGCGGTTACTGGCGGGGTGATGTCAGAAGCTTCGACTCCAACGACAAAGACCTCTGAAAACGCTTTATCCGGCATGAACAGTTTACTTAAGGTCCACATTTCGAGCAGGAGTATGCCTAAACAGCCAATAAAGATGACCCAACCTTCAAAATCGTGTAAAAAACCTTCGGCTTGCGCTTTCCCCCAGTGATCGACTAATACTCCAATAACACCGATCCTGAAACTATTCATAAGTACAGTAATCGGTAAGGTAGATAGAAAAACAATGATGCGCATCCAAAATTTTGCACGAAAAAAGTAGGCGCACAAAAATCCAAAGCTGGTCAGTGGAAATAAATAGCGTAACCCACTGCATGCTTCAACGACTTGTAACTGAAAACTCCCTAAATCAATCACATTGCCTTCAAGAAAAACGCTAATACCAAACAAACGGATGACGGCTACCCCAAGTCCAGAGGAAATTAATTGTAAATAGGAGGAAAGATTGTTGTACAAAAATGTTGGTAGCGGAATCATAAATACTAAATACGCCAATGGAAACCAGAGTATGCGAATACTTTGCCAACCAAAACTTGCAACACATAACCCTAAAATAGCCACTAAAAATGCATATTGCGAGATCGTAAACAATGAGGAGAGCTCACCCATAAGCCCGAAAACCAATCCCAAAAGCATGAGTACAAATCCACCCCAATGTCCCTGGGCTTGCAATTTTGCGAGTACATCGCGGGATTCCCAGATCAACCAGAGCGATATCAATGGGATTAAATAGCCGTGGCTATATTCTTCTCTACCCCAAGTGGCAACCATTTGCAGCAATGACGTGTAAAACAACATAAGCAATAGCAAAAAAATATTTGCTAGCGTGATATAGAAATTTGTTTGTTGGTTGAGTATCGATTGCATTTTTACTCCCTTAAAGTTGATTTACCCGAAGAAATATTCATCTACTTGCACTGAAACTTCTAAGTATCGCTACCTTTAGATACTAAGCTTTATTATCATTCTACAATGGTCTGGTAGTCAGTCAAAGTTTGATTTTCAGTAGGTTAAAACCTTAACCTCACTCTGATACGCGCAAAAACGTGTTAGTCAAGACTTCAACATTACGGGTCATCTAGAACTTGGAGTAACTGCTGCATGAGTTTAGTGCTGAAATTTACGCATCGATGCTATATGACAAACTGTGAATACAGCATGATTGGGTGTAGTTTGCGGATTTAACGTACCTCAACCTTCTAGTGGTGGCTCAGGCACTGATGCAACATGCTGTTGTACATCAGTAAACATCTTTCAGTAGCTCTAACATATCTTCAAAAGATAATTTACCGCTGACATCTCCACCTTCAAGCAAGCTATTCGCTAAATCGCGTTTGTGTTTATGTAATTCGACAATTTTATCTTCAATAGTATCTTTGGCTACTAAGCGATAGATGGTCACGGGTCTTTTCTGTCCCATGCGGTGCGCCCGGTCTGATGCTTGATCCTCAACTGCAGGATTCCACCAGGGGTCCATATGAATTACATAATCTGCTGCGGTAAGATTTAAACCTGTTCCCCCGGCTTTTAAGCTAATCAGAAATAAATCACCGTCGCCCGCTTGAAAAGCATTCATCGCTTTTTTACGTTGTGCCACGGGCGTTGAACCGTCGAGATAATGATAGAAAATACCTTTATTATCCAAAAGTTCGCGAATAATTTCTAGGTGGCCGACAAATTGACTAAAGACCAACGCTTTATGGCGATTATCCAAGAGTTCTTCCACTAATTCCGCAAAGGCTTGTAATTTAGAGCTGGACAACGGACTTTCGCTCATAACTAAGCGTGGATGGCAACAGGCACGCCGTAATTTCATAATTTCGGCTAACACTTTTAAATGTTGTTGTCCTGGTTGTTCTACAGCCTCTTGCATAGATTGCAGCGCTGATCTTCTTAAGGCTTCGTACATCGTGCGTTCTTCGGGGCTGAGCTCGATATGTAAGGTCACTTCGGTACGCGAAGGTAGTTCAGTTAACACATCGTTCTTTAAACGTCGCAGAATAAAGGGGCGTAGTAATTTACGTAGGCGTTTTTGCGTGCCTAAATCGTTCTGATTCTCGATGGCTTGCGCATAGCGTTCATTAAATTTTTGCAATGAACCCAGTAAGCCAGGGTTAATAAAATTAAATAAATTCCATAATTCCCCTAAGTGGTTTTCTATCGGGGTTCCAGTGGTAATTAATTTAAAATCCGCTTGTAAGGCCATGGCGGCTTTTGAGCGTTTTGTTAACGCATTTTTTATCGCTTGCGCTTCATCTGCGACCAGGGTATGCCAGTGTTTTTCAGCTAAACGTTCGGCTTCTGTTTGCAATAAGCCGTAACTACAAATAATTAAATCAAACGGCCCCGCATCCGCCAGCATACTTTGCCGATCACCACTTCCAAATTGCGTGACATTCAGCGTAGGGGCAAAGCGTTGACACTCTTCCATCCAATTAATACACACGGAAGTCGGCGCTAAAATTAAAGTAGGGCCTGCAGGCGCACGCGATAAAATGAGGGCTAAGGCCTGAATAGTTTTACCTAAGCCCATATCGTCCGCCAAGCAGGCACCTGCTCCCCAGTGCGCTAAGCGACTCATCCAGATATAACCTTCAACCTGATAATCGCGCAAAGAGCCTTGTAAGGTTGATGGGATAGTGGGATTAATTTCATCCAACGCATCCAGTTTGTCTAATTGTTCAAGCCAGCTTTTGCTGGCAACTAAATCCATGCCCTGTGTGATTTCACCTAAGGCTGGCGCCGAAAGGGCATGAAAATGCACTTTATCTCCGCGTAAATCCCCCAAACCAGCCAGATCATCTAATCTTTGGCGTAATTCTTTCGTTAACGCAATAATCTGACCATCATCTAGGCGCAGAAAGCGACCCGGGGAATCGTTTAATAATTGCAGCAAACGATGCATATCAATGACTTGTTGCTCATCAATTTGCAATCCGCCTTCCACACTAAACCAATCTTTTTCTTTGCGTACCGAAAATTTTGCTTGCGATAAGCCCGTTTCGCGGCTAATCCGAATTTGTTTCCCTTTCGGCCATTCTAAAATAACCGTCTCTGATAGTTCTTGTAAGTGTAATAACGCTTCTAAAGCCTGTTCAGGATCATCTAAACTCCACTTTAGCTGGCTGTCTTCGTAGAGTTCTGGACAGGCGGCTAAGACCGTCTGTAAATTTTGCAGTTCTAATTCAGAATTGCGGGTGGTTTGTAATTTGGTGCCCTCAATTTCTGCTAACACAGTAGCGCCACCCTGACCGGGCTTGTAGAGCGGGCCTCCCGCCGTGAACGGCTGTACGAAGATTTCAATCATGATGCCTTTGCCGATGGGCTGGAGATGCACATGTAACTGGCTATCAGCTTCGACGGTTTCGGCGTGCGTAGTATCCCCGCCAATATCCGACTGTATCGTTAGCATACAAGCCACCGAGGCGATGGTGTCTAGTACTTTTTGTCGAGCACCTGCGGGTACCGTTAAACCCTGCGCGCCCAGAATTTCGGCTACTTGCCGATGTTTGTCATTAATCATAAAGATTAATAAACCCGTTGCGGTGCGTTGGGCGATTAAATCTTGTCCGGTAATTTCAGGGTGTATCGAAATATGATATTGGGAATCTTTTTCTTTGACCAATAACTGCGGCTCGGCAATATTGATTTCAACTGGATTTTGATAGTGCACTTGCTCAGCCCAAAAAACTGCGGGGTGGCCTGCTAATTCGATAATGGCTTTAGGATTAATAATATAATTATCTTTACCGTAGTAGCCGTAATAGCTGTAGTCTCGGTCGATCTCAATATAATTAGAGATGTTACGGTCTTGTGCGGTTAAATACTCAAGCTCTTGTTGTTCGTGCAATAAACGTTTTAATGCGACTGGGCGTCCCTTGGACCAAGTCCCATTTTTACTTAACTTTTGTTCCCGTGGTTCGATAATCAACTTTTCATTGTTGAGCGTTAACAACCAAACTAGGCGTAATTCAGCAGGAGAATCTGAGTTTGCAGTTTCGTCACGTAAATGCGTTAACGCATCTAAAGCTCGCTCCCAGGGTGAGATTTGTGGGAGTAAGTCCAGTAACAAACTAAACGGCGAAGTTTTATAAACTGCTGCTAGGTTTAGACACTGAGCATTGTCATAGGCAATGCGCTGCAGTAACAGTGCACTGACACTGGCGTACCAAAAATACCCATGTTCTTGAGCACGTTGACAATAATCTGCCAGTTTGCTTAAAAATGCGGCATTTTTTTTGTTTTTAATCACCAGCTCGATTTCGCCTAGCCAATACAATAAAAAGGTATGGAACAGACGTTCGTAGGGCAATTCACCACTGTTTAAAAAATACGTGCATTTATCGAGCGTGGTTTTTCCTTGATATAAGTTCAGTGCATCGCGCAAAATCAGATGCAATCCTAAGAAGGCGTTTTGCGCATGCGAGGCTTTAATATTGCTCGACAAGTATTGCTTTAACGCTGCAATATGCGTGGGGTTGCGACTTTTGAGCAAGGCCAGATAAAAAAACAGCCCATGCAAACCTTCGAGTGTGGCACTGCGTTTTCCTGTCGTTTTGCGATAGGTTTTTAACGCTAAGTTATACAGTTCAATTGCCGTTTCATTATCATTGGCAAAAAATTTGAGGGTAGCGAGGAGTTTCAAGCCATCTGCAGAGTAATCGCCTGCTAGCCATTTTGCGGCATCTTGCATATTTCCTCTTAGGAAACGCTGCTCAATGAGACAGTGCGCAATTGCCGGATTCTCAGGCTTTTGTTGCCCAAAATAGTTTTCTAATAATTGGTATTCCTGCTCGCAGGCTAATAACTCTAAGCTACAGACATTGAGATAATATTTTAAAATCAAAAAGCGTATTGGTTCGGCGAGGTTGCCAAACCAATCGGCATCAAAGTCTATAAAGAATAAGCGTTTAAAAACATCGATAAAATAATTAGGAAAATCGAGATAAAAGCGTTCCAGATTGGCGCTAAATGCCAGTTCATTGCCTTGGTACAAAAAAATACGTAATTGTTTGACGGCATTAAATACTGCCAAACGGTTTAGATAATAGGAATTTCTATCTGCAATAATGGTCGCAGCAAGTGGCTTAAACCACGATTGCTGGGCGGCCTGTTTCATTAAAAATTCACTGACATCCATATTGCATTGCCAACCATCGGCACTGATTTTCAATAAGCCACTTTGTTGCAAATTATCACGCAGAAGTTTATGGCTGACTGCGGGTAATTGCGGCCTGAGATCGCCAATTTTTTTGAATAAGGCCTGTAAATTCGCATGGCTAATCGGTGCATAAACCACTGCCAAAACCAACATGACCAGTTGCTCGTCTTCAGTAAGCGTTGAAAATCGTTGCTGTAATTTAGCTAGCATGCTACTCATTGATAGTGTGATTCTCGAAGTTGCTGCCAGCGATCCTGCTTAGAGTCAGCGTTGAAATGGAATTGGGGTTTAGCATAGTCTTAGAAGTGCTTTGCCATTGAACAATTAAGACGAAATTAAGCACATGGTTAAGTAAAAATTGCAGCCTTATGCACATGAAAATCGGCGGGTAATCCTCGAGAAGCCTACCTTGTGGACTGCTAAAGTGTGCATGGCGAAGGTCTAAAAGCGTACCTGTAGCCGCTGGGCAGAAACTTTATAGCTGTCCAATTTGAATACTCGGCATTATAAAGCCATTAACACATGCGGATGTTGTGACAACTCAATATAAATAGCATCGAGTTGCTGTTTGCTGCTGGCTTCAATGGTTACGGTCACCGCAAGATAATTTCCGGCTTTACTCGGACGTGTGACCACATCGCTCGCATTCACTTCGACATGTTTGCCAATAATCTCTACCACTAACAGGTCAAATTCTACATTCACCCGGCCCATGACCTTGATCGGAAACCGACAAGGAAATTCTAATAAAGTTTCTGCTTCGCTCATGCAGCCTGCTTTTCTGCTTGAAGTAACGTGTCCATGCGACGAAATAAGGGACCGGGTTTACCGTCACCCACTTTAAGGCCGTCTAGTTCAACCACCGGGACAATTTCGCGGGTCGAACTGGTTACCCAAATTTCTGTGGCTTGTTGTAAAGCTTCTAAGGCAATCACTTGTTCACTAAAGGGAATGTTATTTTGCGCCGCTAACTCTAAAATCACATCGCGGGTGATACCCGCCAAAATTGCGCCATTGTTTAATGGCGTCATCAAAACGCCGTCGATCACTGCAAACACATTACTTGCGGCGCCTTCGGTCACATAACCTTGTTTGATTAAAATAGCTTCGGCACAGCCTTCATCAATGGCTTCTTGGCGTAATAAAATATTGGCGAGTAGGGTAATAGCTTTGATATGACATAAGTCCCAACGGGTATCATCTAAGGTTACCGCTTTAATCCCCGTAAATTTGCCTTCAAAAGGTTTGACTTCTGTGCACATCACCAACACGGTAGGTGTGACTTTCTCGGGAAATGCATGGTCACGTTTCTCGGCTATGCCGCGGGTTATCTGCAGATAGAGAGATTGATCCTTATCCGACACTAACAAGGGTTGAAAAATAGCTTGCCATTCTTGAGGCGTATAGGGATTGTCGAGGCGTATGTCGGTCAAGCTGTTATTCAGGCGTCTTAAATGTTCCTCAATACGAAAAATACGCCCCGCATAAACAGGGATGACCTCATAAACACCATCCCCAAACAAAAAGCCACGGTCCATGACCGAAATTTTGGCTTCCGCAAGTGGGAGATATTCACCATTTAGAAATACTGTTAGATCAGCCATGTCGCATTACCATCATTAAAATTTGATCATAAAGTCGCTGAAAAATACTGCCAGTATTGACAGTTTTTAAAGCAACTAATGGTTTCTCAAAATACGGAGCTCCGCCTAGCGTAAATACTACTTTGCCCATTACTGTGCCCTCAGTAATTGGGGCCATAATTTTAGGATCGACAGTGATTTCTGCTTTCAAATCATTAAAGTGGCGGATCGGTACAGTGACATAGAAATCTTCAATAAAACCAACGGGGAGTTTATCGATATCACCTTTCCAGATTTTAGGTTCGCTGAGGGTTTGTTTCGCGGTATACAAACGATGCGTTTCGTAAAATCTAAAGCCATAATTTAATAAACTTTGACTCTCATTGGCGCGGGCAATAGGGCTTTTGGTGCCCATGACGACTGAAATTAAACGCATATCGTTACGTTTTGCAGATGCAATCATGCAATAACCCGCTTCTTCGGTGTGTCCGGTTTTTACTCCATCAACCGAGGGGTCGCGCCACAATAATAAATTACGATTGGGTTGCGTAATTTTATTATAGGTAAATTCCTTTTGAGAATCCCAGCGGTAATACTGCGGAAACTCACTGATGACTGCACGCGTCAGTTTAGCTAAATCACGCGCCGTAGAATAATGATCTGGACTGGGTAAACCCATGCTGTTGGTAAAATGCGTATCTTTCATACCCAAGCGTGCGGCATGCTGATTCATCAGATTAGCAAAAGTTGCTTCATCTCCTGCCACATGTTCCGCTAAGGCCACACTGGCATCGTTACCCGATTGTATAATCACACCTTGCAGCAAGTCTTCTACGCTGACTTGTTTGTTGACATCCACAAACATGCGCGACCCTTGGGTTTTCCAGGCGTTGTCGCTAATAGTCACCATTTCGTCTAATTTTAAATGCCCTTTGCTGAGCTCATTAAAAATGACATACACCGTCATGACTTTAGTCAGACTGGCAGGAGCAACTCGGGTATCGGCTTCCTTTTCTGCTAAGACTTTACCGCTGTTAAAATCTTCTAGAATAAAGCTGGTACCAGCCACTACCGGAGGATCTGGAATCAGAATTTTTCCACCGTCAGCGGTGGGTGTTGCCACTGGAGTCACTGCGGGAGCTACGGTGACGGCTGAAGGATTGGCCTCCGCACCTTCTGACATGGTTCCTGCTGCGTGTACCAGAGCTAAATCACTGATCAGAAGCGCACATACTACCCAAAAAGAAAATTGCTTATGTCTCATTTGCTATCTACAAAGCCTCAAAAAAACGAAGATGCATGGCATCACTCTATTCAAAAAAAATGTTTCCGCTTACACACAAAAACTTTAGCTTAAAGTTTATCGCCAAAACGTGGGTTTATTCTATCGGCAATGGCTTGACTTAATTGGTAAACTGCCATTGCGTACAACGGACTACGGTTATAGCGCGTCAGTACATAAAAATTATGCAATCCTAACCAAAGCTCATCACTTTGTTCTAATTGTAAGGCAAGTAGTTTAAATCGGGCGTCTGGTTTTAAATTTTCTGCAGATTTGATACCAAAGCGACTGAGATCCGTCGAACTCAATTGCAGTTCTAGTGAGTCGTTCAATGCCGATTTATAGTTCAAGTCATCCGCGCTTGCCGCAATGAAAATACTTTCCTGGGTTTGCCAGCCATGTTTCACAAAGTAATTAGCCACGCTGGCAATGCTATCAGCTGGGTTTTTCCAAATATCCCGGTGGTTATCCTGTTCATAATCTACTGCAAAATTGCGATAACTACTGGGCATAAATTGTGGCATGCCCATCGCACCTGCATAAGAGCCTAAAGGGAGCAGGGGATCTAGATGCTCTTCGCGACAAAGTAGCAAAAAGTTTTCTAACTCACTTAAAAAAAAGGCACTGCGTTTAGGATAGCCAAAACCCAGAGTGGCGAGGGCATCTAACACACGGTGATTGCCCATGTTAATACCATAGTGTGTTTCCACACCAATAATTGCAACAATAATTTCTGCGGGGACCCCCGTTTGCTGACTGACTGTGGTTAAGGTTGCATTATTGTCCTGCCAGAATTTTACACCAGCTGCAATTCGCTTTTCGGTCATAAATATTGCGCGATATTTATACCAAGGTAGCGCTTCTGCAGGTTTATTCATCGCTTGTAAAATCTGAGGTTTGATCTCCGCATTTTGTAAAATTTGCTCAATAACTTCCGGATCAAACTGATGTTTATCCACCATCAGTGTGGTAAAAGCATCGCGTTCAGGGGCTTCTGGAATTGCCGCTTGCGTGTCCAAGACATAACTAAACGCCAGCATGCTAACCAGCAGAAAATATTTTAAATTCATAATTTAAGTTGGGAGTAATTTTCTGTGAGTATGAATCGACATCAAAATGCCAAAACCCGCTAATAAGGTAACCATGGAGGTGCCGCCATAGCTGACTAACGGTAACGGTACGCCAACAACGGGCAGAATGCCAATCACCATGCCAATATTTACAAACACATAGACAAAAAAAGTAAAGCTTAGGCTACCCGCCAGTAAACGACTATAGGTATCCTGTGCTTGCCAGGAAATATAAATACAGCGACAAATAACCATTAAATACAGGGTCAGCAATCCTATACAGCCAAATAATCCAAATTCTTCCGCAAACACGGCAAAAATAAAATCAGTCGAGCTTTCCGGTAAGAAATCTAATTTTGATTGCGAGCTTTCCAGCCAACCTTTGCCTGAAATTCCCCCGGAACCAATAGCAATCTTGGATTGGATAATATGATACCCTTTTCCCATCGGGTCAGCTTCGGGATTTAAGAAGGTTAGTACACGATTTCGCTGATAATCATGCAAAAAATGCCAGATCACTGGCATCAGGGCGCCTAAGAAAGCACTCCCTGCCACGATAAATTTCCACGACAAGCCCGCAAAAAATAATACTGCAGCCCCCGAACTTGCTACCAGCATCGCGGTGCCTAGGTCAGGCTGTTTGGCAATCAATAAGGTGGGTATGCAGATTAAGATCACCGCACCGACTAACTCCCGCGATTTAGGGGGTAGGGCATGTTCAGATAAATACCAGGCGATCATCATCGGCGTGGCGATTTTTAACATTTCCGACGGTTGAAAACGGAAAAACCCTAAGTCCAACCAGCGTTGTGCACCTTTACCGAATACCCCAAGTAATAATACCGCCACCAATAACACCACACCAAAGGTATAAAGAATGGTGGAGTAGCGCTTGAATTGATAGGGATTCACATGTGCTAAGCAGATCATCAATAAAAACGCTAAACAGCTGCGCATACCATGCTTAACGAGTACATCAAGATTTTGAGTGCTGGCACTGTAAAGAATCACAAAGCTTAAAGCGGTAATCAGCAAGAGTCCCAGAAATAATGGGATGTCGATATGCAATTTGCGCAGCACATTCCCTATCCATGAATGGCCTTCAAAATCTTCATGTTGCGTTTCAATTTGCACTGGCAGCTACCATTTTTAAATATTGATCAATAACTTTTTTAGCAATCGGTCCTGCGACGGTGCCGCCATGGCCGCCATTTTCTGCAACCACTGCGACCGCGATTTTGGGATCATCGGCTGGTGCAAAAGCAATGAACAGCGCATGATCGCGCAATTTAAATTCGATTTGATTTTCGTTGTAGTGTTCTTTCTGTTTTACGGTGAAAACTTGCGCGGTACCCGTTTTCGCGGCCATTTTATACGGCATGCCCAAACCAATTTTTTTAGCAGTGCCGCGGGAGCTATGTACGACATTAATCATGGCATTGATAATGTTGTCTACATTCTCTGGATGCACAGGTAATACCGGATCTTTCGGCGTATTGGGGGGTAAGGTGACCCCGTGACTTAAGACGCGATTGACCAAAAAAGGCTGTACCACTTTACCATGATTCGCTAAAGTCGCTGTGGCTCGCGCTAATTGCAGTGGCGTCACTTGCGTAAAACCTTGTCCAATACCCGTAATCACCGTTTCACCCGGAAACCAAGCGGATTTGCGCACATCGCGTTTCCATTCGCGTGACGGGAATAAGCCCGGTTTTTCATTGACCAAATCGATGCCCGTTTTTTCGCCAAAACCAAATTTTTGTAAAAACTCATGCATGCTATCGATGCCGAGGGTCAACGCCAGTTTATAGAAATACACATCACAGGATTCTGTAATGGCATCATTCATATTGACTGAGCCATGCCCCCATTTTGCCCAATCACGGTATTTATGCGTCGAGTTAGGTAACTGGTAAAACCCCGGGCAAAACATGCGGTTTTGAAAACCAATGGCACCATACTCTAAACCAGCAAGTGCCACAAAGGGTTTAAGGGTAGAGCCCGGCGGATATTGCCCGCGTAACACCCGATTAAATAAAGGCTGAGATTCGGATTCTTGCAGCTCTTTATAGGCTTTCGCACTGATACCGAAGACAAAGGGATTGGGGTCAAAGCCGGGGCGACTCGCAAAGGTTAACACGCCCCCTGTTTTAATATCTATCGCAACTACCGCGCCATTATAGCCTTCGAGTGCGTCATACGCCGTCTTCTGTAAATCGATGTCCAGGGTTAAATATAAATCTACGCCAGGAATCGGATCATTAGCATTGACCACGTTAATCGCTCGTGATTGAGCATTGGTCTCATTTTCGACATAGCCAGTTTTCCCATGAAGATCAGTTTCATAGGCGCTTTCGATCCCTGATTTACCCACATGATATGAGCCGCGATAATTGGCTTCGGGTAAGGTTTTTAATTCTTGTTCGTTAATACGGCCAACATAGCCAATCACATGCGAAACCAGCTCACCGTAAGGATAATAACGCACTAGACCTGCACGGATATCCACCCCAGGAAAAAAGGGGCGCACCACCATAAATTCAGCAACCTGTTCATCGGATAAACGCAGCAATAACGGGATGCTGGCAAAACGTTTATTACGTTTGACTTGCTCGCGAAATTGCTCAATTTTTTCATCGGAAATTTGCAACAACTCTTGCAGTTTTTGCAGGGTATCTTCGAGATCAGGAATTTGTTCCGGGACCAACTCCAGGGTATAGGAGGGAATGTTATCCGCTAAAATGCGTCCATTGCGATCGTAGATAATGCCACGCGTTGGCGGTAAGGGCGCAATTTTAATACTATTTTCTTTGGCTAAGGTTGCATAGTGCTCATGCCCAACGATTTGTAAATAAGCTAGGCGCACGATTAAGCAAGCAATCAGCACTAAAATTAAAATAAAAGCAGCAACCACGCGGTTTAAAAAAATGCGTTGTTCAGCGGCCGAATTGTTAATGGTGTATCTACGGGACATAGAATTGCAAGCTATGATCAGCGTTTAAATGTCCGCTGCGCTGCTGAATCAACATAGTGTCAGGATTGCGGCGTAACATTTCCAATTTATCCAACCCGATTGCGGACCCGTATGATCCGTAATATGACCCCAACAAATGGCCAGACGAGGGTCCCGCTGAAGGCCGGAAATAAAAAGGCAAATTCAAAGCGTGAGGGGTTGTGAATGCTTTCGATACAAAATGCGAGGATTTGGGCAAACAATAAACAAAAAAAGATGAATGCGCCCTGCTGCAATAATGGAAACAAGCGGATACGTTTATATAATTTTAGGCAAATATAGCTGATCACCGCATAGATTAAAGCATACTGGCCTAACATTCTTCCGGTTAAAACATCGGTTAGGATACCGATCATCCACGCACTAAAAACCCCACAGCGATAGGGAAGTGCTAGAAACCAATAGATCATCACTAAAAGCACCCAATCAGGGTTCCAGGGTTGAATGACTGTGGATAAGGGCATGATTTTTAATCCCATCGCCCAGACGACTGTCATTAGATATAACAAGGTCCCGAATGGATTAGGACTAGTCATTCATTTCCTCACCCGAGCGCTCAATTTTTTCGGTTGACATAATATCGGTGGCGCCGACCTTTGGTTCATTAACAACGGAAGGCTCTGGGTCAATTACGAGCGTGCTCGATTCATCATCTACAGGTTTAAAGACCTTTTTTCGGCGCAGCACAGCGGGATATTTTTCCGGGAGTAGTTCTTCGGTAGCCGCGGGCGGGGTAGTATCACTACTGCTTTTATCTGTACTAGCATTCGTATCGGAGCTACCTGCAGTATTGAGTGGGACGGATTTGGAATCACTCCAAACTATTAATACCTCGCGGATTTTATCTAATGCCGCTTTGGGTGTAGCCGAAATTAACGCAAACGGACGATGCGGTTGAGCTTCTACGCGTTCTACGACAGCAACCGGGTAACCCTGAGGAAAGGTACCGCCCATCCCTGAGGTAATCAATAAATCACCGGGCTGGACATCAGCGTTATTGGGTAAGAAAGGTAATATTAAACGATTTAATTGACCTGTACCCACGGCAATGGTGCGTAAGCCATTTCGATTTATTTGTACAGGAATCGCATGGTTCGGGTCGGTAATTAACATCACTTCCGACGTAAGTGGTGACGTACGCACCACTTGGCCGACGACGCCTTGAGCATCTAAAACCGGTTGCTTAAGATGTAAACCAAAGCGGGAGCCTTTGTTGACTAAAACCACGTGATCGAAGGGGACTAGATTGACCGATAAAATTTCAGCAACCAGGACCTGTTCACCGATTTTGTAAGAACTTTGTAATAAAGAACGTAAGCGAATATTTTCTTTTTCTAATGCCGCAAACTTGAGCAATTTACCGTCACTGATAAATTGCTGTTCTTTTAGGCGTTTGTTTTCTTCGCGCAGTTCAATGTAGCTAATCGCAGAGTTTTTTAAATTGGAAAAAAATTCGAACGGCAAATTCACCGTGCTTAAGATCGGGTAGACCACATAAGATAATGCCGATCTAAGCTTAATCAAGCGCGGATTGTGTTGGTCGATCACCAACATCAATACAGACAGCAGAACCGCCACCAATAAGCGCGTATTGATCGATGGGCCTGAAGCAAACAAAAGTTTAATAACCAAATACCTACAGCAAAATTAAAGCAAAAATGGTCAGACTAGACTGACCATTTGAATATTGACTCATTGGCTTAATTTGAGCACAAAAGTAAGAAAGCTCCAGACTAAAGTTGTCAAATTATGTGTTAAACGATAGCTTTATTCCAGAGAAAAAGCAGAAAAGCCTTTTTGATCGAGCATTTCTAACACGATACCACCACCTCTGGCAACACAGGTTAATGGATCATCGGCAACATGGACAGGTAACCCTGTCTCTTCTGCAATTAAGCGATCAATATCTTTCAGTAAGGCACCGCCACCCGTTAACACTATCCCTTTGTTAGCCACGTCGGCACCAAGTTCAGGCGGGGTTTGCTCTAAAGCAACTTTGACTGAGCCCACAATGCCAGCCAACGGTTCTTGCAGGGCTTCTAAAATTTCATTGCTGTTAAGGGTGAAGCTGCGGGGCACGCCTTCGGCTAAGTTACGACCTTTGACTTCGATTTCTTTAACGACGCTACCAGGATAAGCGGCACCGATTTCGTGTTTAATCCTTTCAGCGGTTGCGTCACCAATTAAGGTGCCGTAGTTTCTGCGCACATAGTTGACAATGGCATCATCAAAGCGATCGCCACCGATGCGAACCGAAGAGGAATACACGATCCCGTTTAAGGAGATCACGGCAACTTCTGACGTACCGCCACCAATATCTAAAACCATGGAGCCTGTTGCTTCTTCTACCGGTAAACCTGCACCTAATGCCGCTGACATCGGTTCTTCAATTAAATAAACTTCACGAGCCCCCGCCATAGCGGCAGATTCACGAATTGCACGGCGTTCAACTTGCGTGGATCCACAGGGAACACAAATTAGAATGCGGGGACTGGGGCGAAATAATTTGTTCTCGTGTACTTTCTCAATAAAGAAACGCAACATACGTTCGGTGACGGCAAAATCAGCAATTACGCCATCTTTTAAGGGTCTAATTGCAGTAATGTTACCGGGTGTCCGGCCTAACATACGTTTTGCTTCAACGCCGACAGCGGCAATCGTTTTAGTTCCCCTAACGCGGTCTTCCTTGATAGCAACGACCGAAGGTTCGTTTAATACAATTCCCTTACCGGGCATATAGATTAGGGTATTTGCGGTTCCTAAATCGATAGATAAATCGTTGGAAAAAAGACCGCGAATTCTTTTGAACATCGTAACTTATATCCTAAATAGAGAGAAAAATTGTGCTACTTTATCAATCAAGCAGGTATTCGGGCAAGATATAAAGTATGATATTTACTACAGAGTGATGTAAACAGCGCATTCACTTACGCGCACTTTTTAAACCGCGCCTTATAATTTCAAATTTTTCTATTATACCTTAATGGAGTAAAAAAATGTCGTTAACCAGCGATGATGTTGCCAAAATTGCGCACTTAGCGCGATTAGGGATCAACACTCAAGATACTGAAGCCTATGCAAAAAGTTTGTCAGGCATTCTGGATTTGATTGCGCAAATGAACACCATCAATACTGACCACATCACCCCTATGGCGCACCCGTTAGATCAAATTCAGCGCCTACGTCCAGACCAAGTTACCGAAAGCAACCAGCGAGAACATTTTCAAGCGATTGCTCCGCAAGTTGCCGAAGGTTTATACCTCGTGCCCAAAGTAATAGAATAAGGAAGTAACTGTATCATGTATCAACAGACTATTGCGCAATTAGCGCTCGGCTTGCGCCAAGGTACGTTCACTAGCGTGGAACTGACTCAAGCGTATTTAACGCGCATCAAACAGCATTCTGAACTCAATAGCTTTATCACCGTCACCGAAGAGCAAGCGTTGCAAGCCGCAAAAGCCGCCGACCTGCGTTTGGCGCAGGGTAATGCCGAGCCGCTGACGGGTATTCCGCTGGCCCAAAAAGACATTTTTTGTACCCTAGGCGTGAAAACCAGTTGTGGTTCAAAGATTTTAGATAACTTTATCGCCCCTTATAACGCTACTGTGGTAGAAAAATTTAATGCTGCCGGGGCGGTGATGTTGGGTAAATTGAATATGGATGAATTCGCCATGGGTTCATCGAATGAAACTAGTTTTTATGGCGCAGTCAAAAACCCGTGGGATTTGAATTGCGTGCCGGGCGGCTCCTCGGGTGGTTCAGCTGCGGCAGTGGCGGCACATTTGGTGGCGGGCGCCACGGGTACCGATACCGGAGGCTCTATTCGGCAACCTGCAGCGCTATGTGGTATTACAGGTTTAAAACCTACGTACGGACGAGTCTCGCGCTATGGCATGATTGCTTATGCCTCCAGCTTAGATCAAGGCGGTCCTATGACCCGCACCGCTGAAGACGCTGCCATCATGCTGCAAGTCATGGCAGGCTTTGATCCTAAAGATTCCACCAGCAGTGACCAAGCGGTTCCCGACTACAGCGCAAGCTTGAATGCCCCGTTGCAAGGTTTAAAAATCGGTTTACCTAAAGAATTCTTTACCGCAGATTTGGACAGCGAGATAGCGGCAACGCTGGCTGCGGCGATTGATGAATACCGTAAAATGGGTGCAGAAATTAAAGAAATTTCTATGCCTAATCTCAACATGGCGATTCCAGCGTATTACATCATTGCCCCCGCCGAGGCTTCGGCGAATTTATCCCGCTTTGACGGCGTCCGTTTTGGCTATCGTTGCAGCAACCCTGTCGATTTAACCGATTTATATACCCGTTCGCGTGGCGAAGCCTTTGGTAATGAAGTTAAACGCCGTATTTTAATTGGCACTTATGCGTTGTCCGCAGGCTACTACGATGCCTATTATTTAAAAGCGCAAAAAATTCGCCGTTTAATCAGCGAAGATTTTAAAAATGCCTTGGCGGAAGTGGATGTCATTATGGGTCCGGTTACGCCATCGACTGCCTTTGCGATTGGCGAAAAAAGCAACGATCCGATTCAAATGTATTTATCTGATATTTATACCATTGCGATTAATCTTGCAGGTGTGCCCGCGATGTCGATTCCGGCAGGTTTGGTAAATAACAAACCCGTTGGTTTACAAATCATTGGTAATTACTTTGCTGAAGCCAAGCTGCTCAACGTGGCGCATCAATTTCAGCAAGTCACCCCCTGGCATCAACACAGCCCTAAAGGCTTTGAATAAGGAGATTAACACTATGAGTTATGCTGATGAACAAGATTGGGAAGTCGTGATCGGCTTGGAGATTCATACCCAGCTTGCGACGCAATCGAAAATTTTTTCCGGTGCAGCGACTGCCTACGGCGCTGAACCCAATACCCAAGCCTGTACCGTAGACTTAGGTTTTCCAGGCGTGTTGCCAGTTCTGAATCAAGAAGCGGTGCGCATGGCGGTGAAATTTGGTTGTGCGATTGATGCTGAAATTGCACCGTATTCAATTTTTGCACGTAAAAACTATTTTTACCCGGATTTACCCAAAGGCTATCAAATCAGCCAAATGGATTTGCCGATCGTCGGCAAAGGGCATTTGGATATTGAAGTGGACGGTGAAAGCAAACGTGTCGGGATTACGCGTGCGCACTTAGAAGAAGACGCAGGTAAATCCTTACATGAGGATTTTCATGGCTTGACGGGCATCGACCTCAATCGCGCGGGCACGCCTTTATTGGAGATCGTGTCCGAACCGGACATGCGCTCTGCTAAAGAAGCCGTGGCTTATATGCGCAAACTGCACGAATTGGTGCGTTATCTGGAAATCTCGGACGGCAATATGCAAGAAGGCTCGTTTCGCTGTGATGCCAATGTGTCCGTGCGTCCGCGCGGTCAGCAGCAATTTGGGACGCGTACGGAAATTAAAAACATTAACTCCTTTAGATTTATCGAAAAAGCCATCAACTATGAAGTGGAACGCCATATCGAAATCTTAGAAAGAGGCGGCAAAATTACCCAAGAAACCCGCTTGTATGATTCCGTCAAAGACGAAACCCGCTCCATGCGTAGTAAGGAAGAGGCGAATGATTATCGCTATTTTCCCGACCCGGATTTATTGCCCGTAATGATAGCGCCGGAACTGTTGGCAGAAATTAAAAGCCAGTTACCGGAATTACCCAGTTCAAAAAAACAACGCTTTAAAGAACAATATCAACTGGATAACGAAAGTGCCACCATTTTAACTTCGGCGCGTGAATTGGCGGATTTTTTTGAAACCGTGGTCAAGCTTTCTGCCTGCGATGCCAAAATCTGTAGCAATTGGATTACCGGGGAATTGCTAGGGGCGTTAAATAAAGCCAGTCTGGAGATCGCCGCGTCACCCGTCAGTGCCGAGCGCTTTGCAGGCTTATTGCAACGCATTGCCGATAACACCATCTCTGGCAAAATTGCCAAACAAGTGTTTGAGGCCATGTGGCAATCAGAAGAGAGTGCCGATGCGATTATCGCCGCCCAAGGTTTACAACAAATTACCGATATGAGCGCTATCGAAGCCATCATAGACACTATTATTGCTGACAATCCAGGGCAGGTTGAACAATACCGTAGCGGCAAAGACAAGGTGTTTGCCTTTTTCGTCGGCCAAGTTATGAAGCAATCGCAAGGCAAAGCCAATCCTGCCGAAGTCAATAAAATGCTGAAGGCGAAGTTGCAATAATCCTTTTAAAATCTACAAGGTGGCAAATTAAGCCACCTTGTAGCATTCATTCAGTCATTCCAAACGTCTAAACATGCCAAGTATCCCTCAGTGGCTTAAGCCTCCTTACCGTATCAGCACGCTGACGCTGATAACTGCACTGCTGCTAAGCAGCTTCGACAACAGTGTGTTTTTTACTGCGGTTTTTACTGCGGTTAATAAAACCCAAACTATCGGTTGGGATTTTAAGCTGGCGCTGTATCTGTGTTTAACTGCACTGTTTTGCATTTTGCTATCGTTGATCGGTTTTAAGGCGCTGTTTAAACCGCTGAGCATGCTGTTTATCGTGACCGCTGCAGGTATTAGTTACTTTATGACGGCCTATGGCGTGATTATCGATGTGGATATGATCCAAAATGCCGCCGAAACCGATACTAAAGAAGTCCTGGAATTACTTAATTTCAGTATGCTGTGGCATATCGCCTTGTTAGGAATTTTGCCAGCGTATTTACTGTATATTTGTCCAGTCAATTACCTATCAATCGGAAAAGAGCTGGCGCAGCGCGGGATCGTTATTGCTATTGCTGGCAGTGTATTGGGCGGCTTGGTGTTTGTGTATTACAAAGACTTTGCCCTGACCTTACGTAATAATCATGGCTTACGTTATTTAATCAACCCCAATTATCCAGTGTATTCCCTGGTGAAATATTTAAAACGCACCGACACTCCGCCAGCGCAATTACTACGCATCGCCGAAGATGCACAGCAAAAACCCATCCCTGCAGCTAATGGTAAAAAATCCTTGGTGATCTTGGTCGTGGGAGAAACCGCCAGAGCACGCAATTTTGCTTTAAATGGTTACGCCCGCCCGACGAATGCCATGCTCAGCCAATTAGATATTATTAATTTTAATAACACCTATTCCTGTGGAACGGCGACGGCCGCTTCGGTGCCGTGCATGTTTTCACATTTGGATAAGGAACACTATAGCGATAAAGAAGCGAAGCAATATGAAAACTTGTTGGATGTTTTACAACGTACAGGGGTCAACGTGTTGTGGCGCGATAATAACTCGGGTTGCAAAGGCGTGTGCGACCGGGTGCCTACCGAAAAACTGGAAAACCTGAAGCTGCAAGATGTGTGCAGCACGGAAGAATGCTATGACGCTGTGTTATTGCATGAATTGGATAACTTTATCCAGCAACAGCAAGGCGATACTTTAGTGGTGTTGCACCAGAAGGGCAGTCATGGTCCTGCCTACTACAAACGCCATCCGGCTGATTTCACGAAGTTTACCCCCGAATGCCAATCGGAACAGGTGCAAGACTGTCCGCAAGAGCAAATTGCCAATGCTTACGATAATACCATTGCCTACACCGATTATTTTCTGGCCGAAGCTATTAAGTTGTTACAGCGGCATGCAAGTCAATTTAATACCGCCTTATGGTATATGTCCGATCATGGTGAATCCTTAGGCGAAAACGGTATCTATTTACACGGTTTACCCTATTTTATGGCCCCGGATGAGCAGATCCATGTACCGTTTATTCTATGGTTGTCGCCAGAAGTGCAACAAAATTTGCCTGTGAATGCGGAGTGTTTAAAACAGCGTAGTGGCCAGCGCTATTCGCATGACAATATATTTCATTCCATCCTGGGATTATTTAAAGTGCAGACGGCGTTGTATCAGGCTGATGCGGATGTTTTGGCGGCGTGTGAGCGTTAAGCCTAAGCCACCGCGATACGGTATGCTAAAACTAGATGGTGGATAGGATGCTGCCGACGTAAGTAGGCGCATCAATCGCGAACGATGTGCTTCACGTTGTTCAGCACATCCTATGGCACTG
>SXIZ01000070.1 GCA_005779525.1 Methylococcaceae bacterium | reverse complement strand
GAACTGCGTGCCGCCAGAAGCTGGATTTTTGCAGACTTTACGTGAGGTAAGTGACCAATACGGTAGCGTGTTGATCTTTGATGAGGTGATGACTGGGTTTCGTGTAGATTTACATGGCGCGCAAGGCTTGTATGGGGTAACGCCAGATTTGACTACGCTGGGTAAGGTGATAGGCGGCGGTATGCCCGTGGGTGCCTTTGGTGGGCGACGCGAAATTATGCAGCATTTGGCGCCGCTAGGTCCGGTATATCAGGCGGGTACCTTGTCGGGTAACCCGGTTGCGATGGCAGCAGGCTTAAAAACCTTGGAGTTAATCGAAGTGCCGGGATTTTTTGAGGCATTAACTGCCAAGACCACGCAATTACTGACGGGTTTAACGAGCGCGGCTGCGGCGGCAAGTATTCCATTGGTCACTAATCAGGTGGGGGGCATGTTTGGTGTGTTTTTTAGCCAAGAGCGGCAGATTAGTCGTTTTGCGCAAGTGATGCAAGGTGATCAGGCACTGTTTAAGCGCTTTTTTCATGCCATGCTCGCCGAAGGCGTGTATTTGGCTCCGTCGGCATTTGAAGCAGGTTTTGTCTCTGCCGCACATTCCGAGGCAGATATAGCTCAAACAATTGCTGTAGCGACAAAAGTATTGCAATCGCTGTAACTATTGTGCTGTTGGATAGGTGCAAGCACGCACTTGCGCCAAATAGGATTGTACTTTATGGCGCTCCAGCCGACCGGGTTCCAGTGTCCAAAGATTGGCGGTGGCGCAGCAGAGTGCAAACTTAACAGGGTCCACCTCTGGTTGCGGATGCAGCATGGCGTAGGCCCAGCCAGCCACTAAGGCGTCGCCGCAGCCAATGGTGCTTACAGGAGTTGTTGCAACTGCAATATAGGCATGTAGGCTATGCTCTCGGGTGACATGCAAAATGCCTTCTGCTCCTAGGGAGACGATGATTTGACGAATGCCCGCGTGCAGCAAAGCTTGCGACGCTTGGATGATGCTGGGAATATCTGGCAGACGCTCTCCGACGAGGGTTTCTAGTTCGCTCAAATTCGGTTTAAGGTAATCGGGTTTGGCGGGTATGCCCTCTGCCAAACACCGTCCGCTGCTGTCCAAGAGCGTGACTGCTTGTTGCTGGTGACAGACATGAATTAACGCGGCATAAAAGTCCTCTGGACAACCTGGCGGTAAGCTACCCGACAAAATTACGAGGTCATCGGGTTCTAGCCGCTGTTGCAGCAGTTCCAGAAAGCGAGTGCAGTCGTTGAGGCTCACGCTATAGCCTTGGGTGCGGATATGGATTTCCTGAGCTGGATTTAGGGCGCGCAGGGTCAGATTGCTACGGGTTTTGCCCGCTATACTTAAGAATTGGGTTTGCAGAGTAGGGGAGTGTAGGGACTCAAATAAGCTGTGGTGCTGTTGCCCGACCCACCCGAGAGCTTGACTTGTGCATCCTAGGCTAGCTAAAGCTTTGGCGACATTTATGCCTTTGCCCGCGGCAAACTCTTGGCTATCCTCAGCAAGCAGTGCATCACTAGAGTTGAGCGTTGCTAGGGTTAAGCAATGATCAATCGCCGTGTTTAACGTTACCGTGATAATTTTGGGCATGGAGAGAATTGAATGATAGCGTGGTGCACAACGACAGACCTGGGGTGCAGGGGGGTTAAAATGGTATCAAGAAATGGTAATTGCAACTCTGGATTTGCGTGTGCATTTTTTCCAAAACTATAATTAAACTGCATTTAATTGATGTTTAGCTGCCAGTAAACCCAGTTAAAATAGTCCGTTGGCTGTGGCAGATGCCTTGGATGGTGAGTAACCATGAGATGGGTTTGAATGTTAGAGCTTTGGGTTTTATTTCTGCCAAAAGGGAATACAGTTTTTGGGCTGAGGGACGGCAGAAATTGTTAGTGTACTCGTAGCGAATAAATATTACTGGCTTTAAATCACACGTCGCTTACCTCATCAATTGCCTGGATGTTATGTTTAACTGAAAACTATAAGCATCCAGGCAGATGGGTATTAGCTTCTGCGATAACTACCGCTATCAATCCATTTTTTAATACGATTCGAATCGCCAACGGGAGTGTAATGTCCCCATGAATCTAACAGCACGATGACGGTAGGGCGATCCTTAATCCAGGTTTGCATGACTAGGCATTTTCCAGATTCGTTAATATAACCTGTTTTGGATACATCAATTTTCCAGTCTTGATTTTTGACCAAGGCGTTGGTGTTGTTAAACGTTAACATCCGGTTGCCTATTTGCTGCTCATAGGATTGAGTGGTACTCATTTCGCGGATTAAAGGATATTGTGCGGCAGCAATAACCATTTTGGCCAAGTCGCGTGCACTGGAGACATTGGCATTGGTTAAGCCTGTGGGGTCCATAAAGCGAGTGTATTTTAAGCCCAGCGTATGCGCTTTACGGTTCATCGCGGTGACAAAAGCACTTTTTCCACCAGCAATGCTTCTAGATAATGCGGAGGCTGCGCGATTTTCTGAAGACATTAATGCTAGGCGTAGCATCTCTTTCACGGATAACGTGGTGCCGACCGGTAAGCGCGAATGGCTATTGCGTAAAGTATCCACATCGGCATCGGCGATAGTTAGCATTTGGTCGAGATTGGGGTTTGAATCCAAGAGCACCATGGCGGTCATTAACTTAGTAATGGATGCAATAGGCACTTTATTGTGTGATTTCTTTTCAAACAAAATCGCGCCCGTGGATTTGTCCATAACAATCGCAGACGATGACTGCAGAGAAAGCGCTTTGTTTTCAGCCAGCAAGGGCGTGGTAAAAAATAGAAATGATAAAAAATAAACGGGGAAAAACGTGTTGCGTAAGGTGTTCATAATCAGATCTTTTTTTAAAGAAGTAGGTGGATAATGAAGGTTTATTTCAGCAGATCGAGCAAAATCGGCTGCAATTTTTCTTGTTGTCGTGTTAGTTCTAAGCGATACGTGGTAATAATACTTTTGAGTTCATAAATAGCTTGTTGAAAGTCATCATTGACTATTAAATAATCGAATTCAGAATAACGGCTAATGTCATTTAGTGCGAATTGCATCCGGCGAGCAATAACTTCAGGGCTGTCTTGGCCTCTTCCCATTAATCGCTCCCGCAAAATAGCGATTGAAGGCGGTAAAATAAAAATACTGATACTCGTAGGCAGCTGTTTTTTGATTTGCTGCGCACCTTGCCAGTCTATTTCTAAAATTATATCAATGCCTTGCTGCAGTTGCTCTTCGACCGTGTGTTTAGCTGTGCCATAGTAATTGTCATACACCTTGGCGTGCTCAATAAATGCATCCTGAGCTAGCATGTCCTTAAAACGGTTGATACTCACAAAATGATAATCTTGACCATCGACTTCTGCAGGTCGCCGCTCCCGAGTAGTATAGGAAACCGACGCGCGTAACATCGGAATATCTGCTGTTAGCTGTTTGACCAAACTCGTTTTGCCAGCACCAGAAGGGGCAGAGATTACAAACAATTTACCTTTCATTTCGATCTATTGTTAAGAGTATGTATAAAAAAAGAATGGATAGGAATATGACAAATTAGAATAGAGTAATTACTCAATTTTACAAGAGGTTATGTAAAATATTTATTAGTATACTTTAAGTGTTTGATTGCTCAGTTAATCTGGGGTGGGTTACACTGGTGGGGGCGGAATTATACCCTCGATTGCAGCATAATTGAAGGTAAGCTGAGGTCGAAATTCAGCTTTTATTCACTCATTGCGATTATTTTTCGAATTTCGCGTAGGCTTGCCCGTATAATAGTGATTGAAGAGTTGGCCGAACAGTTGCTGTTTTAT